>JANLGX010000147.1 GCA_024654005.1 Gemmatimonadaceae bacterium
GGTAGCGGTAATAGATCCGGTAGCGGTAGCGGTAGCGGAGTCGGTAGCGCGCCCGCGCGACGATGCGCCGCCAAACGCCGAACGGGACTTGGCGGAACCCATTCTCGCTGCGATCCCGGAGAAATTCCGCTGGGACGATGCGCTCCGGGATGAGGTCGCCCTGTTCGCAGCCGACTTCGCCGGCCGATTCGAGGAGACAGCCGATGCAATCTCGGCTTGCCGGAGAGCTCAACCGCGGGAGCTGCCGTTTCCCGGAAACCTGCGGCGCCACATGCCGACGAATACCGCCAACGCCCCGCCAGCTGCCGAGGATGATTTCGCGGCGCGAAAGGCGAAGTACACCGGGGGGATGCAGGAACAGATCCTTGCCTTCCCGGAGGGACACCCTGGGAGGGTCGCAATGGAGGCCAAGATGGCAAGGGCAGCAAAGGAGGCACAATGACGCTCACGTGCGAGGTTTGTGGCGCCGAACGAACGTACAGGTGGGACTACCGGCCTCACCGGTTCTGCTGTAAGAACTGCTACTACGTCAGCATGCAGGGTCCGAACTTTGGCCGGGAGATGGAGAGGAAGCCGGCGCGGTTTGTGATGGTGGCCGATGAGATGGTGGTGAACACGCTGCCCTGGCAGGAGTTGGCGCAGGCAGCGCGTCCGAGCGCGAAGGCGGCGGCCTCATGAAGCGCACACCTCTGCGTCCCATCTCAGCCAAGCGAGCCAGGGAGAGCCGGGAGCGGCGGAAGGTGCTCGCGGCTTGGGGCGGCTTACTGCGTCGTCTCGGGCCCTGCGAGGCACAATGGGATCGTGGCTGCACAAAGGAGGCGGAACACATTCATGAACCTCTCACCAGGGCCCGCGGCGGGAGCATCACGGATTCGACGAACATGATTCCGGTCTGCGCTCATTGCCATTCACAGATTCACGACCATCCAAGAGAAGCTGTCGAGCGAGGACTGCTACGGCACAGCTGGGAGACGACATGATTGATTACGCTAGGGTTGCTCACTTTGTTATTGGGTTCTTTTTTGGGTTGCTGGAAGGATGGTACTTTTTCTCATGACCACCAACCACGCCGACCTGCGCGCGCTGCTTGCGGCGGCGAAGGAAGCTAGGGCCGCATTCGATAGTCACGAGGGCGACATTGACCACGATGTTGTTGCCGCCGTCGAGCGATATCGACTTGAGGCGATGGTGGCCATCACGGTGCAGGCAGTTGCCGTCGCGGCCGGCAACTGCCTGCCCGACCTGCTCGACGAGATCGACGACCTGAAGGCGGCACTGGAAGCGGCCAACGAACAATGGGCACCAAGGGCGCGGGAGGACCGATGATGCCGTGTCTATTCGGACGATGGGAATGGTCCCCTGTGGGCCTACGAATGTTCTGTTCTGATTGTGGGGAGGTGGCAGATGGAACACAAGCGCAGATTTGTCTCGATGTGCTGGGAGGAGGCGCTGCGATGACTGACGCAGAATTGCGCGACATCATCCGGGCAGAGCCAATGGACCCTGACCTCAAGCGGGAGGTTCTGGCGCGATTTGACCGGCTGCCGGAACTGGAGGCGACTCATCTTGGAGAGGGCACCATTCCGTGTACGTGCCACAGCTATCCTCATCATCCTGATTGTGGATTGGATGAACGGCTTGTGCGCCTACGGGCTACGCTGGCGGAACTGGAGGCGGAACATGGCGAGTGCGCCGTCATCCTTGACACTACGCAGAAATGGGGCGAAGGATGGAACCGCTTCTACGATGCCGAGTTCTTTGCCCACAAGGAGACGAAAGCCGCGCTGGCGGCGGCAGAGGCACGGGCCACGGCTGCGGAGCGCGATTTCGCAGGCTTTCGCCAACGAACGCAAGTTCTCTTAGACCAGAATCAAGTAACTCGCGATGACCTACAGGCCCAGCTCGCACGGGCACAGGCGGCGCTGGATAGCCTGAGGTCGGCGCTAAGTGTAAGTCACGCTCAGCGCCATGCTCGAATGTTCAGTTGGTGTGAAGAAGGAGAGTGCCCGCAGGCCCGTGCCGTGCTGGCCGGGACGGAGGAACAAGGATGATGATCATCTGCCCGCGTGAATGCCCGAGCCCCGAGACGGAGCACTGTGTCGGGGAGACAGACAACGCCTTTGACCGCGGCCTCGCGGGCGTAAGGTGCCTGTTCTGTGGGCGCTACATGCCGCTCGCTGAGGCAATCGACTTCTACCCGGATGAACAGCTGTGACCACCGTCGAGTTCACCATCCCCGGCCTGCCCCGTGGTAAACTAAGAGTGGCCGGGTGCGCAAACATCCCGGCCACAGCCACCGGAGATGGAGGTCTCACGATGACAAACGTTCTACATGCAACGTCCGGCCGGGCACTACGGTACGGGGCGCAACGCGGGCACAGTGCGCCCCTGCGCCCCTGAGTGGCCTACCACCAAGCCCGACGCGGACAAGCTCACCAGGGCGCTTTTGGACGCGCTCACAGGGGTGGCCTACGTCGACGACTCGCAGGTGGTCCACCTCGGCATACGCAAGGAGTGGGCCCTGACCGGTCCGGGGACGCGCGTAGAGGTGTACTCGTGAGCCATTTCCACCGCTGGCGAATCGCCGAACCCGCCGGCCCCACCAGCCAGGGCACGTGCGACTGCGGGGTCACACGCGAGTTTCCCAACGCTGACCCCTTGGACTACACGGATGGCGCGGCGCGATGGCGCACGGTCTCGGCCAACCGCACGATACGGAAGCGCCGCCGCACCATCGTTCCCGGACGGGAGCGCAACCTCGCATCGCGCTGGGAGGCGCCACTGTGACTGATCCCCCGAAGCGCCACCGCTGCTGGCATGCGATAAGATGCGATAGCAGATGAACAGTAAGGCGACTAGCCTCAGAGCATGGGAGCCAACGCCCCAGCAACGCTATGCCGCGCAACTGCTTGCCGCCGGAGCGACCTGGGACTACACGTCGGACAAGGTTCAGGTGAACAACGCCACGATTGCGCGTTGGCTGAAACTCGCCGGCTTCCACGACCTGCAAGCTCGGTACGAGTCGCTGATCGAACGCACCCTGACCCGGCAGATCGAAGCTGGGATGGAAGAGATGTTGTCTCTCTGGCGGGAGATGATTCTCGGCAAGGTGCCCGCTCGTGACAAGCGGCTTGATCGAATCCAGCCCATTGTTACGAAGTATTTCGAACGAGCTTTCACGGTCGAGGACGCCAGTGATAACGGTGCGCGAGGTGCACCCCCGCTGGCGCAACAATTCAACATCTACCCCGGCCAACCGCCAACCCCCTGACGCCGACGCCCTCGGCTTCCCGTCTCCACATCCCGGCCAACAGACCGTGCTCAACGAGGCCCAGCGGTACAACGTGCTCAAGATGGGGCGTCGCTGGGGCAAGACCATCCTCATGCTTCGGCTCGCCACAGAGACCGCACTACAGGGTCACCCCGCGGCCTATTTCGCGCCCTCCTACCCGATGCTCAGTGATGCACTGCGCCAACTCGCCTCGCGGCTAGTCAACGTCCCCCGCGCCAAGATCCTCCTGTCCGAACATCGCATCGAACTGCCCACAGGCGGCAGCATCGACATGTGGAGCGCGACCGATGAGGCGAACCGCTGCCGTGGACGCAAGTATGCCCGCGTGCTGCTCGACGAGTGCGCCTTGGTCGACGGCCTGATCCCGGCGTGGGAAGAGTCGATCCGTCCGACACTGACAGACCTTGCTGGTGATGCGTGGTTCGCGTCCACTCCTCGCCACGGTTCGCAGTTTGAGGATCTGTGGGAGAAGGGCGGCGTGCAGGACGGTTGGGCTTCGTGGCTGCTGCCTACGTCCACGAATCCATTCATTTCGCCGGCCGAGATTGACGAGGCGGCGCGCGTGATGTCACCGGCCGCGTTCAAGCGCGAGTACCTGGCCGAGACGGACCCGAGCGACTCAGACCTCGTGTACCCCGAGTTCAGCATCGCCAAGCACGTCAAGAAGCCGACGGTGACGTGGGAAGAGTGCAAATGGCGGGTGATTGGTATCGACCCGGGCGGCGGCGACCCGACGGCGATGGTGCCGATTGGAGTCAGCCCCACCGGGTACTTCCACCAGTACGGCGAGTTCTACAAACGCGGGGGCGTCTCGATTGATGAGGCCGTGAACTGGATCGAGCAGTGGAACAAGCGCGGGAAGCTGGACATGGTGGTGATCGATCCGTCGGCGAAGGGCTGGGTTGAGACGCTGCAGCGATACGGCTACCCGTCGTTCCCGGCGTTCAACGGGCGCGAAGACGGGTTCGAGGTTGTTCGCTGGTTGCTCAATGGTCGGCTGACGTTCGACCCCACAGCTACGAACTGCATCGCTGAGTTTCGAGACTACCGCTGGGCGAACAAGCGGAACGCTGCCAGCGGTGAGCGGTTCGCGACGAAGAGCCCGGCCGACCATCACGCCGACGGCAAGGACGCCCTGAGG
>JANLGX010000151.1 GCA_024654005.1 Gemmatimonadaceae bacterium
GTCGCCCGACGTGGACACCTGATTCTCGGCGAAGCGCGTGTTGGCCCGCGCGCCGCTGCTGACGATGACTCTCGTCTCGTCGGCCTTCGCGGCGGCCAGAGCGCGCCGCGCAATGGCTTCCGACTCCTCGCGGGTGAGAAAGCCCGCGGGGGCGTACAGTGATCTGGGCGTGCTCACGCGGTCCTCCCGGTGTTGATGACGTTGATTTGCTTGTGGCGGGTCGGCGGACAGCCGTGACTCACCGCGTTCGACTGGCTCGGCTGGCCCTTACCGTCGTTGAAGGCGCCGCCGAGGATGTACGAGCCCTTCCCGCCGATCATGTCCATAGCGTTCCAGAACTCCGGCGTGCGCATCTGGTAGGCAACGTCCTTGAGCATGCCGACGATCTTCCCGCCGCGCACCTCGTAGAACACCTGCCCGCCGAACTGCGCGTTGTACCGCTGCTGGTCGATCGAGAAGGAGCCGTCGCCGACGATCGCGATGCCGCGATCCGTCGCCGCGATGATGTCCTCGTACGAGATGTCCTGCTCGCCGGGGAGCAGCGACACGTTGGGCATCCGCTGGAACTGGACGTCCGCCCACGACTGCGAGTACGAGCAGCCGTGCGACCGCGTGGGCTGCCCGTTCTGCTTGTACCACCAGTCCAGCCACATCGCCTGCTCGCGCGTGGTCTGGTAGTCGTTGAAGATGCCGTTCTTGATGATCATGAAGTCGTCCGGCTTGACGCCCTCGTCGTCCCAGCCGACCTGCGCAAGCGAGCCCTCCTGCGAGCGGTCGCCCTGGATGTTCATGAAGTCCGGGCCGTAGCGGAATTTTCCGAGGAAATCGGCCGGCGGCGCGATGAAGCTTGTGCCCGCGTAATTCGCCTCGTAGCCCATCGCCCGGTCCAGCTCCGTCGGATGGCCGATCGACTCGTGGATCGTGAGCCAGAGGTGCGTGGGATGCAGGATCAGATCGTAGCGGCCGACTTCGACGGGCTTGGCGCTCAGCTTCTGCACCGCCTCTTCCGCCCACTTGGGCGCGTTCTCCACCAGCTTCGCGTCCAGCACGTGCTCGTACCCCTTGCCGTGCGGCTGGACCTCGGTGGAGCTGCGGGACTGGAAGTCGCCGCGCGACTGGTCCACCGCCGTCACGTTCATCCCGGGCTGGGAGCGGATGATCGTCTGGACGATGAAGCTTCCGTCCGTGGTCGCGAGCGTCTTCTCCTCCTTCATGAAGAACATGTTGGAGGTCACGAAGCGCGCGCCCTGCACCCGCATCGCCGCCGCGTTCGCGGTCAGCAGCAGCTGGGCCTTCTCCTCGATCGGGACGGTGAACGGGTCGATCCGCGCGGGACTCTTCCACTCGACGTCGCCGACGGGAGTGACCGGGGCGAGCACGTGCGGCTTGAGCTGCGCGACGCGATTAGCGCGAGCTTGAGCCACGGCCTGCCGCGCCGTGGCCGCGACGTCGTCCCGGGTCAGGCGGCTGCTGGCCGCGAAACCCCAGGCGCCGTTCACCAGCGCGCGCACGCCGAAGCCGAAAGTCTCGCTCGACTGCATGCCCTGGACGCGCTGCTCGCGGGTGAAGATGCCCTGGTCGTTGCGGCTGGAGATGCGCACGTCGGCGTACTCGGCGCCGGCGCCCCTCGCCGCTTCCAGTCCGACCATCGCCAGCTCGCGGTACAGCGGGTCGCCCACGCTCGGCGTCGCTGTCTGCGTGATTCCGGCGAGCAGCTGCTCGGGGTCGAACCCCTTGCCGATAGCGCCGTTCGCGACGGCGACGGCGGACATCGCCTTGAGAAAGTCCCTGCGTTTTTGAGTCACAAGCCGTGTTCTCCTGAGAAAGACGCTGCGTGAAGCTCCATCAAAGCAAAGTCAGAGGTAGCTCAGCCACCAGTCCCTGCGGCGCGCCTTCAGGCCGGCGAACCAGCGGCAGAGGGGGTAGAGGAGGAGTGTGCCCGCGATCCATGCCAGGTATGTGACACCGAGACCGAAGCCGAAGTTCGCGGAAGCCCCGCCCAGCGGTGCGTTGAGTAGCGATCCGGTCGGCTTGCCCGCCGCCAGATGCAGTCCCAGCCCGATGAGATGGGCGGTGTACCACTGGAGCACGTAGAAGAACAGCGGCACTCGCCCGAAGATGATGAGCGCGCGACCGATCGCGTTGCGCACAGGCCGCTCGAACCACCAGAGCGCGAGCAGCGAGGGCCCAAGCGTCATGAGCAGGAACAGCAGTGATGACGGGTACTTCGTGACGTTCAGAAATGAGAGCACCGTGAAGAGAGTCGATTTCTGGGCCGCCCAGCGGGACGGGTCGCCGTAGAAGTTCAACGCGCGGAGCACGATAAACGCTGCGCTGATTCCAAGCCCGAGGCGGATCAGGAGCGTGCGCCTCCGGAAAGCCCGCGACGGGCATGGCTCCCTGCTGGTGGAGGATCATCCAGAGCTTCGCTCCCGCATCCGGCACGGGCGAGCCCGGTCGGATCGAACTGCAGCGCGCCCCAGTGGGTGAAGTCGCGAGTGTGATCCAGCAGCATGATCACCATCACGATACCGCGAAGCAGGTCCACCGGGTCGACGCGCGGCTTCGAGGCCACGGCGTGGAGATACGGCTCTCCAGGAATCCTACCCGTGGTCGGGTCGACGGTCGAAGTCGGCATGAGGCCGGAGAAGATACCTGGAGGTATGCCATGGCGATAAGAACTGCGGCGAGCCGCTTGCCTTTCCTCCCGTCCCTTCCGAGGTTTCCAAATGTCGCGTTGCCTGTCCCCCAGTCACGGCCTCTCAATGATCTTCTCCGCGCGCCCGTTCGCCCGTAGCCTTGCCTCCTGCTTCTCCATCGTGGCGCTCGCCTGCGCCCCGCTTCCCGCGCAACGGCCCGCGGCAACGCCGCCCGCTCCGGTCGGCACTCGCCCGATCGACTGGACCGCGCTGGCGGACGAGACCACGCGAGTCATGGCCGGATACCTCCGGATAGACACGAGCAACCCACCGGGCAACGAGCTCGCGGGCGCGCTCTATCTCAAGGACATTCTCGAACGCGAAGGTTTCGAGGTCCAGCTGCTGGATACGGCCGAGCTGGGTGCAGGGCGGGCGAACATCTACGCGCGGCTGAAGGGGAATGGCTCCAGGAAAGCGATCGCGCTCGTCCATCATATTGTTGTAGTCCCGGCCACGCCTTCGTTCTGGACGGTGCCGCCGTTCTCCGGCGAGATCCGCGACGGCTTTCTGTGGGGACGCGGCGCGCTGGACATGAAGGGACACGGTATCGCCCAGCTGATGGCGTTGATCGCGCTGAAGCGGAGCGGGGTGCCGCTCAACCGCGACATCGTCTTCATCGGCAACGCCGACGAGGAGCTGGGCTCGACCGGCGCCGTGGTCTTCGTCCAGCGCCATCCGGATCTGATCCGCGACGTGGAGTACGTGCTCACGGAGAGCACGAACAACCTGGTGGAGGACGGGAAGCTGATTCACTTCAGCGTCGGCGTAGCCGAAAAGCGCACGTTCTGGCAGCGGCTCACGGTGAAGGGCGTTCCGTCGCACGGTTCGATGCCGACCAAGCAGAACCCCGTGCCGCGGCTCGTGCAGGCGGTACACCGCCTCGGCACGTTCGAGACTCCGCTCGAGGTGACGCCCGGTGTCGAGCGGTACTTCCGCGACATCTCGCGCACGTACCAGGAGCCGCAGCGGAGCTGGCTCGCCGACATACGCCGCGCGCTCGACGATTCGGCGGCGCGCGCGTGGATCCTCGACAATCCCACCTGGAACGCCTATCTCCGCATCACGATCACGCCGACGGTGCTGGCCGGGTCCAACAAGACCAACGTGATCCCGCCGGAAGCGACGGCGGAGGTTGACGTCCGCATCCTCCCGCACCACAACCGCGACACCGTGCTCGCGATGCTCAAGCGCGTGGTGAACGACACGGCGGTCCACTTCAGCACGCTGATCGAGCCGAAGGCGCCGCTGGAGAGTCCGCTGGAGAGTCCGATCGTGCGCGCGATCGAGCGGGCCGCGCTGGAACGGCGACCCGATGTGTTCGTCACCACGCCGCTGCTGAACGGAGCGACCGACAGGCCGACTTACCAGGCGGCCGGGATACTCACCTACGGCGTGGATCCGTTCCTGGTGGAAGTGCGCGAGGGACGGATGGGCGTGCACGGCAACAACGAGCGCATCTCCCTGGAGAACATCGCGTTCGGCGTGAAATACCTGTACGACATTCTGCGGTACGCGCAGTAGGCAGTCGCGTCCACCATTCTAGCAGTAGGCAGTCGCGTCCACCATTCTATCTATCTGTCGTGGCAGTGCAGCAACCGGGTATGGCGCGCCGCGATCACCGCGAGATAGATCGTCGCAGCCGTGACGAACAAAACAGTCCATAGCGGATCGAAATCGATCCGCCCTGTCGCCGCGAAATCGCTGCCTGCTTCGATGGCCGTAAACGCCGACATCAAAGCGAAGAGTCCCGATGCTTCGCGTTTGACAGCCGTGCAGAGGGAGAAGGAAAGACCCCACGGGCGCCAGCCCGTGTGCTTCGGAATGAATGCCGGCGTATTGGACGCCCATGCCTCGAATTGCTCGCCGAATCGCAGCCGAAGAAACTCTTCTTCCGCGAGCATGATACGCTCGTAGTAGAGCCAGAACGCCAGCGACACCACGACCGCGATGCCCCAGGATCGGACCACCATGGCTGGTCCCAGCCACATGAGGTAGTTCCCCAGGTAGAGCGGATGCCGAACGACGGAATAGAGTCCCGTAGTGTTCAGCGCATCCGTACCGATCGACCGCGTGCGCCTGCCCGACGTGCCTCCAGGAACATGACCAACGGTGACCACGCGTATGCCAACGCCCAAGAGCGCCACGGCAAGGCAGAGCAGCTCCCACTGGAGGTCCAGAGCGTGAGAGTTCTCCGGATATCGGAAGCCTCGCAAGGCAATTCCCACCAGCGCGAGCATGAGCAGCGGGAGATAGCTCCGCCAGCGGAAGAGCCACCGTCCTTGAGCTTCGAATTCTTCCCGTAAAGCCATGGCCGTGCTACGGACCTCGGAATAATGTGAGATGGACGCTACGCCACTTCCATCGTACCTTCGGTCACCACGACAGAACGACCCCCTACCCTCACGGCGAAGATCATGCCGCCGCGGACATCAGCTTCGAGATGCAGCAGGCTCGCCCGCCCCATCTCGATCCCTTGCTCGACAGTCCATTTGGCCGTGCCGTCCGCTGGCTTCTGCAGCGCGACGAGGTAGCCGGCCAGGGCAGCGACGGCTGAGCCCGTGGCCGGATCCTCGAAGACTCCTAATCCCGGAGCGAACATCCGGCCGTGTATATCGGCGCCGTGCAGCCGCCCGCCCTCGGCGAAAAAGAAGACCTCGTTTGTCCCGCGCCGCGCGAGAGAGCGCTTCCAGGCGGCGTAGTTCAGCTCGGCCCGGCCGACGGCAGCCACGTCGCGCAGCCGCGCGAACAGGAACGGCACTCCGCAGGAATACGCGACCGGCCCAACGTCGTCCTCCGCGAGATCCTCGCGTGACAACGACAGCGCCTCGGCAATGCCGTCCAGCGTGTGACCAGATTCGAGCCGCTCCGGAAGCTTCGCGACCGACAGCTGCACGAACGTCACCACGCCCCGCTCCTTTCGCACGCTCACCCGCACCGGCCCGACGCCTTCTTCCAGCACCAAAGAGTTGTCGCCCTCTACGGTGGGAACGGCGCCCGTCGCCGCGAGGAGATGCGCCGTGCCGACCGTCGGATGCCCGGCGAAGGGCAGCTCCGCGCCCGGCGTGAAGATCCGCAGCCTCCGCGCGTGCGCCGGATCCTCCGGCGGGAGAACGAACACCGTCTCCGAGAAGTTGAACTCCCGCGCGATGTCCTGCATCCGCTCCGCCGGAACCGTAGCGGCCTCGGGAAACACCGCGAGCTGATTCCCGCCGAATGCGCGGTCGGTGAAGACGTCGAGCGTGAAAAAACGATGCTTCATCCTTGACATAATCTCGCTAGGACGCAGCACGCAGCACGCAGCGCAGTTCCAGCATTTATAACGGACCTCTGCTTGAAGGCCCGCCAATCCCCTCGAGTGGCGACGGCTCTTCCGGCGTGAAGTCCTCACCGGGATTGATGAACCGGTCGCGCTCGATGCCGTACTGCTTGTCGTACAGCTGCCGGTAGCGCCCGTCCATCTCGATGAGCTCGGCATGCGTCCCCCGCTCCACCAAATGCCCGGCGTCCAGCACCAGGATCTGGTCCGCGCTCTCGATGGTCGAGAGCCGGTGCGCGATGACGAACGTCGTTCGTCCGTGACGCAGCGACCGCAGGCCGTCGCGAATCAACGCCTCGCTCTCGCTGTCGAGACTCGAAGTCGCTTCATCCAGAATCAGAATCCGCGGATCCGCCACGATCGCGCGGGCAATGGCGACGCGTTGCCGCTGCCCGCCGGACAGCTTCACGCCGCGCTCGCCGACGATCGTGTCGTACTTGAGCTCGAACTGCTCCACGAACTCGTCGCAGTGCGCTATGCGGCCCGCCGCGTGAATCTCCTCGTCAGTCGCATCGGGCTTGGAGAAGGCGATGTTGTCCCGGATCGTTCCGTCGAACAGAAAATTGTCCTGCAGCACGACGCCGAGCTGCGAGCGATAGTCGAGCAGCCGCACGCTCGCCAGGTCGTGCCCGTCCACGAGCACGCGCCCGCGGTCTGGACGATTGAACGCCATCACCAGGTTGATGAGCGTGCTCTTCCCCGAGCCGCTCGGGCCGACCAGGGCCGTGGTGAATCCCGCCGGCGCGACGAAGGAAATGTCCTTCAGCACCGGCCGTTCCCGCACGTATCCGAAGGAGACATTGTCGAACGCGACTTCGCCGTTCAGCTCCGGCAGCGGCGCGCGCGTCGAATCCTCGGCCTGCTCGCTGGCCATCTGCCGCAGCTCGCGAATGCGGTCGAGACCGGCGAACGCCTCCGTGATCTGCGTCCCGATCGACGCGATCTGAATGAGCGGCGCGGCGACCAGCCCCACGAAGAAGATGTACATCACGAAGTCGCCGAGCGTCATGGTGCCGGCGAGAATCGCGCGCCCTCCCACGATTATCATCAGCACCCCGATAGCGCCGACGATCACCGTCGCCCCGGCGCCGACCGCGGAAGTCCCCGTGATGGTCCGCGCGATGTTCCGGAAGAGCTTTTCGACCGCCTCGGTGAAGATCCGCTCCTCGCGCTCCTCGGCCACGTACACCTTCACGATCCGGATCCCGCCGAGGGATTCCGCGAGGCGTCCAGTGGCGTCCGCGTTCAGCTCCCCGCGCGCGCGGAACAGCGGACGGATCCTCCCGAACGCCACGGCCATCATCCCGCCGAACGCTCCGAGGATCAACAGCATCGCGAGCGTGAGCTGCCAGTTCAGATTGAACAGGACGATCAATCCGACGACCGCCGTCACCAGACCGCCCGTCAGCTGCACGAGTCCGGTGCCGACGAGGTTGCGGATTCCCTCCGCGTCGGTCATCACGCGCGAGATGAGTATTCCCGTCTTGGTGGAGTCGAAGAACGCGATGGGAAGCCGGAGCACATGGGCGTGGACCGCGCGGCGCATGTCGGTGATCGCCCGCTGCGCCGTAACGCTCACCACCTGCGACAGGGAGAAGCCGGTGGCCGCCTGGATCAGGGTCGCCACGCCCGCCGCCAGCGCGAGCGGCACGAGCAGCTCCACCCGCCGGTTCCCGATCACGTCGTCGATCAGATACTTCGAGCTCGCGGGCAGCACCAGCCCGGCGAACCGGTTCACGAGCATGAGACCGAGGCCGATCGTCAGCGGGCGGCGATGGCTCCAGACGAGCTCCCGCGCCTCGCTCCAGGCCCGCGAATAGTCGATCGGCTTTTTTTCCGGCTTGATCCGTCGGGGCGGTTGTGTGGCCACTTGGCTGGAGCAGAGGATCGAACGACGCTGCGCGCGGAGCCGCGTGCTGCATGAGAAGCTATCCGGGTGCATCCGCCGCCGAAACCGATCCGATCCCGGCCGACCGCAATCCGCGCGATCCCGTCGCTAGTTTTCCTGCGATCGCGGAGCCGCCTGCTCCACGCACCAGCCCTGATACGCGCTTCCATGCTCCGACTACTCGCTCTCGCCCTCTGCTTCGCCGCGCCCGTATGGGCGCAACAGACAGCTCCTCCACCGCAGATCGTCGCGGAGCAGCCACGTCCGGTGCTGCGCGCCACCGAGCTGGATGGAAGCATCCACGTGGACGGCAAGCTCGTCGAGCCGGCATGGAACGCCGCGCCCGCGTACACGGATTTCCGGCAGACGGATCCGTTCGAAGGACAACCGGCGTCGGAGCGAACCGAGCTGCGGATCCTGTACGACAGGGACGCGATCTACCTCGGCCTGCGCATGTTCGATTCCGAGCCCGGTGGGATCCGGTCCCGCCTTGCCCGGCGCGACGAGCCGATCTTCGGGGCGGATCTCGTCGAGATCTACATGGACACGTATCTCGACCGGCTCACGGGATTCGTCTTCCGGATCACCCCGGCCGGTGCCGTGCGCGACGCGGCGTGGCTGGCTCCCGGCAGCGGTGGCTTCGGCCAGGACAACTCCTGGGACGCCGTCTGGGAATCGGGAGCGACGATCGATTCGGCGGGGTGGACCGCCGAGCTCAGGATTCCCTTCTCGCAGCTGCGCTACAACGTGGGGCCGGCAGATACGACGTGGGGCATCCAGGTCAGGCGCGACATCGCGCGGAGAGGCGAGATCGCGCTGCTGGCGTTCACGCCGAAGCGGCTTCCCGGCGGGCCGCAGGCGTGGGCCGACTTGACCGGTCTGCGCGGTCTGCCGCGCACCCGAAATCTCGAGCTGATGCCGTACGTCACGACCCGCGGCGAGTATCTCCACGTCGCCCCCGGCGACCCGTTCCGCAGCTCGAGCGAGTATCGCACGAACGTCGGCGCAGATCTCAAGTACAGCTTGACCAGCAGCATGCGCCTGAGCGCAACGGTCAATCCGGACTTCGGTCAGGTCGAGGTCGATCCGGCGCGGGTGAATCTCTCCGCCAACGAGCTTTTCTTCGAGGAAAAACGGCCGTTCTTCATTGAAGGATCGGACATCTTTCAGTTCGGCAGGATCCGGACGACCAACTCGTTCACGTTTCCCACCTTCTTCCACTCCCGCCGGATCGGGCGCGAGCCGCAACGCCGATTGGCGGGCCACGATTATGTGGACTCCCCCGAGGAGGCGACGATCGCGGGCGCCGCCAAGGTCACGGGAAAAACCTCCAGTGGCCTGTCGATCGGCGTACTGGATGCCGTCACGACGCGCGAGCGGGCACGCTTCGCCGACACCTCGGGTGCGCGGGGCACGGCGCCGGTAGAGCCGATGACGAACTACCTCGTGGGCCGGGTGCAGCAGAACTACCGCGAGGGAAACACCACCGTAGGCACTCTGCTGACCGCGGTGAATCGTGATCTCGACGATCCCGCGCTCGCCGAGCTGCTGCGGAGAGACTCGTATCTCGCCGGAATCGATTTCACTCACAGCTGGAAGCAGCGGGAGTGGAGCGTCGACGGCGCGGTCGCTCGCAGCTCGGTATTCGGAACTCCCGCCGCGATCGCGCGCACGCAGCTATCACCGGTGCATTACTTCCAGCGCCCCGATCTGGAGTCGGATCGCTTCGATCCGGGCCGCCGGTCCCTCCACGGTACGGGCGCGCAGGTGGCGGTAGCCAAGAACTCCGGCAAGCACTGGTTGGGGAGCGCCACCTATCAGGGGGTGAGCCCGGGATTCGAGGCGAACGACGTGGGATTCCACTCGCTCACCGCGTATCACGCCGCGTCCTCGGTGATCGGGTACAAGGAAGACGCGCCCGGCAGGATTCTTCGGAACTACGTTCTCGCGGCCTTCAACGGCTACAACAGCAATTCCGACGGCGACAAGATTCAGCACTACTACGGTTTCCTGTCGGAAGGCCGGTTCCTGAACTTCTGGCAGTACAACGGGAAGGCGATTCTAGGACGGCAGGCATACGACGACCGGCTCACCAGGGGCGGTCCGATCATGTTGCAGCCGGCGGCCCGGAGACTCGAGCTCAATCTCGAGACCGATGAGCGGCGGATCTATGCGATCCGGGCGGAATACAGCTTTTTTTCGGACGACGCCGGCTCCCGCGGCGGCGAATACGAGCTGGATTTCAACGTCAGGCCGACGCCCGCGCTGCGCCTGAGCTTCTCTCCCCAGTTCGAGCGGGAGCGGCGGGCGACGCAGTACATAACGCAAGTGGATGACGCGGCCGCGACCTCCACTTACGGCCGGCGCTATGTCTTCGGCGAGCTGCTGTACCGCGAGCTGTCACTGGAGACCCGCGTTGACTGGACGTTCTCGCCCAAGCTGTCCCTGCAGATGTTCCTGCAGCCGCTCGTGGCGACGGGCTCGTACAGCAACTTTCGCAGCCTCAGCCGGCCGCGCACCCGCGACTTCGACCGCTTCTCCCAATCCGACGGCACGCTGGTCCGGACCGAAGACAGCGGCTACGCCGCGTTCATCCCTCCGGGAAGTGTGATTGCCTTCGGAGATCCGGACTTCCACGAGCGCGCGGTGCTGGGGAACGCGGTGGTGCGCTGGGAGTATCGTCCCGGGTCCGCGCTGTTCTTCGTGTGGCAGCAGCGCAGGTTCGCCGAGGGCCCGGCTGGTGACTTCGAGCTCGGACGCGACGTATCCGGACTGTTCCGCGCCGCGCCGGAGAACGTGTTCGCCATCAAGGCGACGTACTGGTTCGGGCGATAACAGCGGTGACTAGTGACTAGTGACT
>JANLGX010000152.1 GCA_024654005.1 Gemmatimonadaceae bacterium
CGTCACGGGATCGAGGCCAGTGGTCGGCTCGTCGTACAGCATGTATTTCGGCTTTCGCGCGATGGCGCGCGCGATTCCCACGCGCTTTCGCATCCCCCCGCTCAGCTCGGCGGGGTACCGGTCCTCGATGTCGGGCAGGTCCACGAGCGCGAGCGCCTCGCTCACGCGGCCGCTGACCTCCCCGGGATTGAGGTGCCGGAGCTGCTTCAGCCCCATGGCGACGTTCTGCGCGACGGTCAGCGAGTCGAACAGCGCCGCGAACTGGAAGACGTAGCCGATGTGCGCTCTCAGCTCGTACACCTCGTTGCGGGAGAGCTCCGGCACCTCCTGGCCGTCGACGAAGACCGTCCCCTCATCGGGATCGAGCAGGCCGACGATGTGCTTGATGGCGACCGACTTCCCGGTGCCCGACCCACCGATGACCACCATGGTCTCGCCCTCGGAGACGTCGAGCGAGAAGCCGCGCAGGACGTGCTCGTTGCCGAAGGATTTGTGGACGTCGACGAGACGGATCAAGGCGAGTGGTTAGTGATTGGTGATTGGTGATTAGTGAACTGGATCGCTATCACAAAACTGTCTCCGTGAGCCCATATCGGCCACCCCGCCCTAGCTGATAAAAAAAGAAGGGCGAGCTCTCGCTCGCCCTTCAAAGAATCGCGGCCTTAAGCCGTCACTAATCACTAATCACTAATCACCGCTTTATGCTGCGAACGACCCCAGCGCCCGCCCAACCTCACCCTCGCGCAGCCGCTTCAGCGCGCGGTCGCGCAGCTGCCGCACGCGCTCGCGGGTGACGCCGAGCATCGAGCCGATCTCCTCGAGCGTGTGCTCGCGTCCGCCTTCCAGGCCGAAGTAGAGCCGCAGCACCTTGGCGTCCCGCGGGGGGAGCGTCGAGAGCGCCGCCTCGATCTCGTCGTTCAGGAAGCGGCTCATCGCCTCTTCCTCGGTGTCCGGCATCTCGTCGGCGACGAACCGCTCGATGAGCGAGCGATCGCCTTCCGGATCCATCGGCGCGTCGAGCCGGACGTCGCCCGTGTTGAGGGCGGCGAGCGACTGCACCACGTCCACCGACAGGCCGGTGAGCTGCGCCAGCTCGTTGGGCGTCGGCTCGCGGCGCATCTTCTGCCGCAGGATTTCCGACGCCTTGATGATGCGCGAAAGGTCCGCCGTGCGGTTGAGCGGCACGCGCACCGTCCGTCCCTGGCGCGCCAGCGACGACAGGATGGCCTGCCGGATCCACCACACCGCGTACGAGATGAACTTCACGCCCTGGTCGGGATCGAACTTCCGGGCGGCCGTGAGCAGCCCGACGTTCCCTTCTCCGATCAGGTCGATGAGCGGAAGGCCGCGATTCTGGTACTTCTTCGCCACGGAGATGACGAAGCGCAGGTTGCGCTTGACCAGCTCCTGGAGGGCGTCCTGATCCCCCGCGCGGATGAGACGCGCGAGATCGAGCTCCTCCGTCCCCTTGAGGAGGGGATAAGTGCTCACTTCGTATAGGTACTGGTCGAGGATGTCCCTGTCCGGCTCGGTTGTCCCGATCCCTGCCGGTGTGGTAGTCCTGCGACGCCGCTTCACTTCCGCCATTTCAGTATGATTCCTCGGATAGACTGCTCGGGGAGGGGGTCCCGCCCCGGGATTGAATCTGCGAAACCCGACGTTCGGCCGTAATACTCCCTCGCGCTGCCGCAACTACTGCACCTGTTCAGCGCGCGAAGCAGAACCGCCGTATTTCGGGTGTTACCAAACGGCTGCAAAATACCTGCCGGGTGGATTCCCGCTAGACCCAATTCGTTGACTTCCTTACTACGTCTGAATATCCTTTAAGGTTCCAAACGGACGTGTGTTAACGACTTACGTCGGGTGCCGCTGTCGGGGGGCGTAGCTCAGTTGGGAGAGCGCTTGAATGGCATTCAAGAGGTCAGGGGTTCGATTCCCCTCGCCTCCATTTTTTTGGGCAGCGGCCGCTGATATGTTACGAGGTAGTTGGTGCGACGCGGGAATAGCTCAGTTGGTAGAGCACAACCTTGCCAAGGTTGGGGTCGCGGGTTCGAGTCCCGTTTCCCGCTCTGGAAGACGGCTAGCAGCTAGCAGCTAGCAGCTAGCAGCGAACAACGACGCGGCCGCCGCAGGCGGCCGCTT
>JANLGX010000153.1 GCA_024654005.1 Gemmatimonadaceae bacterium
CTTCTGGGTAGAATTGCCGGCGGTCAGGATGCGGTTCTCCAACTTCTGTCGGACGACATCCTCAGATTGGACTTTCGAATGGAATCAGAGATCGCTGCCCTCCGCGCGCTGATGAAGAAGTTTGCCAACGTCCCGATGGCGCTGGCCGACGCGTGTCTCGTCCGCATGACCGAGCTCGACCAGCGGAGTCAGGTGCTCACGCTGGACGGCGACTTCCGCGTGTATCGGCGAAACCGCAGGCAGTCGGTTCCAACGATCATGCCCGGCCGCTAGCTGCGATGCGACCGCTTCCCGTACCGCGTTGTCTAGTTGCTGTTCTCGGTGTGACTATGTTCGCGGCGTGCGAAAGGGCACCGGACGATCGCGCCGACAGCCCCTCTTCTCGGCTCTCCCTTGGCTTCGCTGTGGATACATCCGCTGCGGCCATTTCTCTTTGGGCGGTAGATCCGGCGCGTGCCGCGCTTCCAGCAGTGGTGCGAGCATGGGACGCGTATCTCACTGTCCGCGGGGACTCGACAAAGCGGCTCTCGTTCTGGTCCACCGCGGATCGCCAGCGTACGCCCGACCCGGATTTCGTCCTGTACTCCGAGGGCTACGTATCACAAAGCAACGCGATACTCGTTGAAGCACTCCCTGTCGTAGCTGGGGATTCCTCGAGATGGGTATTGCGCACGGTGTACGTTGGCGCGGGCACAGCGGCGCGTCCGGGACTTCTGGCCATGGAACGCATCCATGTCGTGCACGAGGAAGGACGCTGGGTGCTGGCGCATCCGAGCTCTGCGGAAACCGAGGGCTGGCGCCGTGAGCGTGTCGGACTGATCGAGTACGTCGTCCACCCAATGCTTCGTTTCGACGCCGGACGCGCGATGGATACCGCGCAATGGGTCGAAGATACTGCGCAGCGGTTCGGCATCTCCGATGTCCGCCCGATCACGTATTATCTCGTGCCCGACCTGCCCGCGGCGTTTCGCGTCATGGGACTGGACTGGGGCCTTACCAGCGATCGAGTGGGAGGGAAAGCCAACGCACGCGCTCGGGTGGTCTTCGCCGCGGATCCGCGATATGGCGAAGCCTATCGACACGAGCTGGTGCACGTGCTCCTGCATCCGATTACGGGAGGCGCGTCGGCCTTCGTGGTAGAAGGGATTGCGTACTGGTTGGGTGGTGCGCGGGGCAAGGCCTTGCCGGGCGTGTTGCACGATCTGGCCGGCTACCTCGATCAGCGGCCAACCATCGGGTTACGCGCGATCCTCACCGATGACGGTTCAAGCGCGGCAGCCAGTGCTCGTTTCCCGGCAGCGGCGGCCGTATTCGAGCTCGTCCATCGCCGCGGCGGCGACACCGCAATACGAAACTTCCTTACAGCCCTGGGTAAGGATGAGCCAACGCTCGACAGCCTTGCGCGCGCTCTCGGGATGGTACCGGCGGAACTCGAATCGGAATGGTGGGCGGTTGTGCGCTCCTACGTGAACCTCGCGCCACGTGGTATGGAGCCAGCTCGAGCGATGCGATCTCGTGCCGATCGCGGCTAACACAAGCTTGTTCGCGCCGGGAGCTAGGGAACAGCGCTGTCGTCGAGTTAGGCGGCAGCGCGCCGCAATGCACGACCGATGTCTCCGGGGCTGGCCCCGAGAGCGAACAATCCCTTCAGCAGCAGGTCAACCGAGACCGATCGGTCCGCGGCTTCCATCTTTGCCACTCGCGATTGGCTTGAGTTGAGGCGGCGCGCGAGCTGATGCTGGGTCAGCCCTAGCGTCGCGCGCTTGCGACGCAGCGCCTGGCTGAGTGCGACCTTGGTTTCTACCAGCGCGGCCTCTTCGTGGCTGAGG
>JANLGX010000160.1 GCA_024654005.1 Gemmatimonadaceae bacterium
CGAGAGATCGCTCAGCACCGGCAGTCGGTAGCGCGCCGCGAGATCGAACACGCGGTACGCCGGAATCAATCCGGTCCGCCCGTTCGCCGACCCCTCGCGCGTCTCGAAGTTGTCGGCGAACTGCTCGCTCACGTGCAGTCCGTCCAGCCGGAACAGCAGACCCGACGGATGATCGAAGGTCAGCGACGCGCTGGCCGTGATCTCCGGCGCATACGGCAGGCGATTCCCGCGCACGTTCACCGTGTCGCCCGACGCGGACCGGAGAAAGCGATCCCTCGAGAACTCCGCCGCGGTGCGCGTCGCCGCGACGCGCGCGATCAGGCCGAACGGCTGCCCCATCGCCTTCGCGACGTCGAGCGACAGCGCGGCTTCCACGCCGCGGTGGCGCGTCGCGCCCTGGTTGGCGAGCGCGACGTCCGCGGCACTGCCCGCTGACAGCGACGGCTCGATGATCTGGTTGGTGAAATCGAGGTAGAATGCCGTCGCCTCGAGCGACAGATACGGCCGCGGCGTGAGCCGCGTGCCGAGCTCGTAGTTGAGGCTGCGCTCGGCGTCGAGGCTGAGCGTCTGGAGCTGCGGGATCTGGTCGTCCGCGTCGAGCGTCGGATCCGGATACACCAGCCCGTCCTTTACGCGCGGCGGTGCGAAGCCGCGATGCACGCCGGTGAACAAGGTGAAGAGCGGCGAAGGAGTCCAGGCGCTGCCGATGCCGGGAATGATCTCCGCGACGGCATCACCGCCCTGGATGTTCACGTCCTCCACGTCGCGAGTAGTGCCGCTGCCGGTGGTCCGGCGAACGCGAGCGCGGAGGATGTTGCGATCGTAGGTGAACCGCTCGAGCCGCAGCCCCGGAGTCACGTGCAATGCCGGCGTGATGAAGAACCGGCTCTGCACGAACGCCGAGACCGCCTTGCCGACGCGGATCTCGTCGTCGCGCACTTCTCCCGTGGACGCCGTCGAGGTCGCGCCGTTGACGTGCTGGTCGCGCGCGCGCTCGTAATGCAGGCGCGTGCCGAAGTCGAGCTCGATCGGCCGGCCGCCGCGCGCCCACACCGTGCGGAAGCGCGGCTCGATGCCGGCGACGTCGAAGCTGCGGTTGCGGTTGCCCGTGCTGTTGCGGAACACGTGCTGCGTACCGTCGGGCGTGTAGCCGTAATCCTGCCGGCGCCAGTCGCGCGTGGTCTGATACGCGTACGCGCTCGTGCGGACGCTGCTGTTCCCGAGAAAGCCGGTCTCGTGCGACGCCGTCACGGCGTACCGCCTGATGTGCAGCAGATCGTTCGGCGCGGGATGCGTGTACGGCGAGGCGTCGAACACCGCCTGCGTGAGACCCGCGTAAGTGGAGTTGGACTGCTCGTCGTAGTACGTCGCCTTCACGCCGAGCTCGCCCACCGCGGTGCGCGCGCCGAGCTTCGCCGTGATGTCGCTCACATTGAACCAGAGTCCCGCGAGATCGCTGGCGCGCTTGTCGAACGCGCCGATGTTGCCGCGGACCCCGCTCCAGCTGCCGCCGTAATTCGCCTGAATGAGACGGGAGCGTCCTTCGCCTGCACGCAGCGTGACGCTGCCGGTCGCGACCGAGGGCGCGTCGGCCGTCACGTAGTTAAGCACGCCACCGATCGTCTGCGGGCCGAACAGGATCGAGCCGCTTCCCTTCACCAGCTCGACGCGGTTCATGCGATCGATGGGGGGCGAGTAGTACATCTCGGGCTCGCCGTACGGCGCGAGCGCGACGGGCACGCCGTCCTCCAGCACGAGCAGCGTGCGGCTGCGGTCGGGATCCAGTCCGCGGATGCCGACGTTGGCGCGGAGCCCGACACCCTCTTCATCCTGCACGTGCACGCCGGGGAGCGTGCGCAGCGCTTCGTTCGCGGACAGCGGCTGCATCGCCTGTAGCTCGTGCGCGGGAATGACCGCCGCGGAGCCGGGGAGGCGCGACAGCGCGTCGGACCGCGATCCCACGACCTCCACGCCGACGATCTCGACCGGGGCTTCGGTCACGCGCAGGGTGACGACCGCGGTCTCATCTTCGCGGACGGTCACGGGCACGCGAGCCACGGTGGTGCCGATGCGCTTGCCCTCGATCTCGTAGTTCCCCGGAGTCAGCCCGATGAACTGAAACGATCCGTCCTCCTTCGTCGGCGCCGCGCGGGCGGTCCCCACCACGGAAACGATTCCGCCGCTCACCGGAGTGCCGGTGCCGGCGAGGACTACGCGCCCCCGGACCACACCGGTCTGCGCTTGCGCGGCAGCGGCCGCGAAAAACAGCAGAGCGAATAGCGCGGCGGACGCGCGGCACAGGCTGGTGCCGGGGCGGAGGGCGCGACGTGAGATCTTCATTAGGATTTTCGGGGCTCTTGTCCGGGAAAGGCTAGTTGAGAATGATTCTCAAAGCTCACGTTCGGAACTTAGAGCCACGCGATTAATCCCGTCAAGATCTATCGGGATTGCGGCCGGCTGCGAACTCCTACGAGCTGCTGGCGCTCGACGCTCTCCGGGCCAGGCATTGGGCCACGGCGGCCGCCAGCTCGGTGCCGCTGAACGGCTTCTGTAGAAGATCCAGCCCGGCGGGGATCGACTGCCCCAGCTCCTGGCTGTCGCTGTACCCGGAGATCAGCAGGATTGGCAGCGCGGGGAAATCGGTCGCCACCCTGCGGGCCAGCTCGAGTCCGCCCATCTCCGGCATGATGATGTCGCTGACGAGAATGTCGATGCCGCCGTCGGCCGCCGCGAGCATGCGCAGCGCCTCCGCACCATTCGCGGCCTCGCGCACGTCGTAGCCGTTCCGCACCAGCAACCGGGAAGCCACCCGGCGCACCGGCTCTTCGTCGTCCGCGATCAGCACCGTTTGTCCGCGCGCCTCGCGGGCGACCGGCCGCGGCGGCGGCGTCACGACGTCGGGCATCGGCTCCGACGCCGAGTCGGAGAGGAGCTTTCGCGCCAGATCGCGCGCGCGCGTCACCGCCCTGTCGATCTCGTCCAGCCCTTCCCTGATCGCGTCGACCCCGCCGAAGTCGCCGCGCATCAGATCGGCGTTCCCCTGAATCGCGGCGAGCAGGTTGTTCAGCTCGTGCCCTATTTCGGCCCTGGGCGGGCCCGGTCCCGTGTCGCTCACGCCGGCACGCCCTCCGGCGCCATTGCCCGCAACACCGAGGCCGCGCGGTCGCGAGCTTCCGCGGCGTCGTGTCCCGTTACGGTCACGTGGCCCAGCTTGCGGCGCGGCGCCGGAGCCTTGCCGTACATGTGCACGTGCGCGCCGGCAATGCCTTCGATGCGCGCGACGTCGGGGACGGTGCCGAGAACGTTCAGCATCACCGAGTGTCCGACCGCGCCGGCGCCGCCGAGCTCCCTGCCGCAGATGGCGCGAACGTGGTTCTCGAACTGGCTCGTTTCGGCGCCTTCGATCGTCCAATGCCCCGAGTTATGCACCCTCGGCGCTATCTCGTTCGCGATCAGCTTCTCACCCGACTCGAACATCTCGAGCGCGAGCACGCCGACGTAGTCGAAGCTCGACATGATACGCCGCACATATTCCCGCGCGGCGCGGACCTTCGTCTCGCCGACATCCGCGGGAGCGACCGAGCGGCTCAGGATCCCTTCCCTGTGCTCGTTCTCCACCATCGGATAAAAAACTATCTCGCCCGAGCGCGACCTCGCCCCGATGATGGACAGCTCCCGGTCGAACTCGATGAACTGCTCCAGAATCAGCGGGACTCCGCCGAGCTTTTCCCACGCGTCCGCGAGCCCGTTCTCGTCGCGGATCACGACCTGCCCTTTGCCGTCGTACCCGAGGCGGCGGGTCTTGAGCACGGCCGGCAGCCCGATCTCGTGCGCGGCCTTGTCGAGGTCACCGCGACTCGCGACGTCGCGGCACGGCGCGGTGCGGATGCTCATGTGCTGAAAGCAGCGCTTCTCGAGCACGCGGTCCTGCGAGACCTTCAGCGCCTGCACGGACGGAAACACGGGAACACGCTTGGCGACGGCCTCGACGGCCTCGACGGGGATGCTCTCGAACTCGTAAGTGGCGACGTCGAGTCCTTCGGTGAAACGCTCCAGCGCGACCGAGTCGGAATAATCGGCGGCCGTCAGCTCTCCTACGTCGCGAACCGGCGAATCGGGATTCGGATCGAAGAAGCTGAATCGCATCCCGAGGCCGTGGCCGGCCAGCGCGAGCATCCTGCCGAGCTGGCCCGCTCCGAGAACGCCGACGTTCATCGCTTCGCCCGCTTGCGCTTCGCCGGCCTCGCAGGGGGCGCGGCTGCGGGATCGGGTTGATCCAGCACCGCGTCGCGCATCGCCTCCCGGTGCAAGCGAAGTACCGGCTGATATTCCGCGTGCTTGCGCGCCACCATCTGCGCGGCGAGCAGCGCGGCGTTGATCGCTCCCGCTTTGCCGATCGCCAGCGTCCCCACCGGGACACCCGCGGGCATCTGGGCGATCGACAGGAGCGAGTCCAGCCCCTTCAGCGTCTTCGACTCGACCGGCACGCCGAGGACGGGGAGCATCGTCTTGGCGGCGGTCATGCCCGGCAAATGCGCCGCGCCGCCGGCTCCCGCGATGATCACCTCGAGCCCACGCTGCTCCGCCGACGAGGCGTACTCGAACAGCAGGTCGGGTGTCCTGTGCGCGGAGACCACCTTGGTCTCGTGCGGGATCCCGAGCTCCGCGAGCGTGTCGGCCGCGTGCGACATCGTCTCCCAGTCGGAGCGGGAGCCCATGATGATGCCGACGAGGGGTTTAGGCACGGTGACTGGTGACTGGTGACTGGTGACTGGTGACTGGTGACTGGTGACTGGTGACTGGTGACTGGTGACTGGTGACTAGTAACTGACGCGGGGCGCGGCTTGGCAATAGGCTGATTGCGACTGCTATGCCAGAAGCTGTCGCGTGTCATTCTCCGTCTGCGCGGCCAGCAGCTGCGTCAGATGTTCAATACCGTCTTCGCCCTCGGTCACGATCGAATCGAAGTCGAGCGTGAGCTGCCCGATGCGCCAGAAGCTACGCCTGTGATGCGCGGTTATCCCCTGCGAAGCGAGGCCGGCGACGTGATCGCGGGTGGTGTATCCCGCGTTGGTGTCCCAGCAGTAGCCGGGGTGTCTGCGCCCCAGCGCTTCCATCAAACGGTCGCGGGTCACCTTCGCGAGAATGGACGCGCACGCGATGCTGAAGCACCGCGAATCGCCATGAACCACCGCAGTGTGCGGCACCGGAAGCGTGCGGATGCGATTGCCGTCGACCACCACATGATCGGGTGTAAGCGGCAGTCGGGCGAGGGCCCGGCGCATGGCGAGGACGCTCGCCTGATAGATGTTGATCCGGTCAATCTCGCGCACCGACGCCGCGCCGAGGGCGACGCACACGGCGCGCTCGCGGATCTTGAGCGCGAGCTTGACGCGCGTGGCGGGCAGGAGCTTCTTGGAATCGTCCACGCCGGGGATCGCGCGCTCGTTGGGAGGCATGATCACGGCGCAGGCCACGACCGGGCCGGCCAGCGGACCACGTCCGACTTCGTCCACTCCGGCGAGCATCGGTCCCATCGCGGCACGGAGGTCGCGCTCGATGGTGCTCCAGCGTTTTCGCGGGTGCGGCCGGCGCGCGCCGGTCACACCCAACCCCGCGACCCGTTACCGGGCTCGGGGCGCAGCACTTTACTCGCCGGTGACCGGGACCTTCGCCTTGCGCTCCTTGATGCGCGTCGCCTTGCCGGTGAGCTGGCGGAGGTAGTAGAGCTTGGCTCTGCGCACGCGACCGCGGCGAACTACCTGGAGGCTCCCGATCATCGGGGAGTGCACGGGGAAGATCCGCTCGACGCCGATGCCGCTGGAGATCTTGCGGACCGTGAAGGTCTGGCTGACGCCGGCGCCGCGGCGCGCGATGCACACGCCCTCGAACGCCTGGAGCCGCTCCTTGTCGCCTTCCTTGACGCGGACGTTGACGCGGACGGTGTCACCGGCGCGGAAAGGCGGGATGTCGTCCCGCAGCCACTCTTTCTGGGTTTCGCTGAATGCGTGCATAAACGGAGCTCCGACGCTGGCTACAGCGCCCGGTGAGGAATGTCTGGGATAGACCCATCAAATTAATCACGCAGGCGCGTTAAGGCCAGTTGCCGCCGCGTGGTCGCAGGCATTGTCGCACCCGCTTACCGGACTGAACGGCGGTCAGTCTTTACCGACCTCTACCAGCGCAACACGGTTCACGCCGCTCAACGCCAGGACGAGATTACCGTCCGGCGTGGCCATCATGTGGCGCACTATTCCGCCGCCCGAGGGAATCGTCCAGGTCTGGAATTTCTCCGTCGCCGGATCGAATCGCACGAGCGTGTTCGGCCGCACTCCCGATTCACTGTACCAGACGATGTTGCCCGTGGCCGCGATGCCGTAGGGCCGGGACTGCCGCCCGCCCGGTGAGGGCCATTCCCGCACCGCGCCCGTCTTCGGATCGAAGCGACCGAGGTAGCCCCGCGCGTAATCGGTGTACCAGACCACGTCGTCCGGCGTGATCGCGATCCGCCGCGGTCGCGCGCCGGTGTCGGGCAGCGTGTACTCGCGGATCGCCATCGTTTCCGGATCTACGCTCCCTATCCGGTTCCCGCGAAAATCGACGTACCACGGAATGCCCTGCGAGTTCACCGCGATGCCGTACGGATACGTTCTCGCGGTCGGCGTTCTCACGACCCTCACCTCGCCCGTCGAAGGCACGATCCTCCCGACCATCCCCGATTGCAGCGTGAACCAGAGGTTGCCCTTCTGGTCGAAGATCGGCGTGTGCGGACCGCGCGCGGCGGTATCGGGCATCTGGTATTCCGTCACCTCGCCGGTGAGCGGGTCGAGCTTGCCGACGTGTCGCTTGCCCTGCCCGGTATACCAGATGTTGCCGGCCTTGTCGGCGATGAGTCCGTGCGGACCCGAGTCGGGCGTCTTCAGCAGGTATTCCCGCAGCGCGCCGGTCTTCGGGTCGAGCCGCCCCAGCACGTTGGCGTACTGTCCGGTCCACCAGATGGAGCCGTCCGGTCCGGGCGCAGGATCGTGCGGCCGGGAGCCGAGGGTCGGCACCATCCACTCCCTGATCACGACGGTCGCGTCGCCCGGGACGAGGACCGCTTCCGGTCGCGGCTTCACCGGGAAGTGCGTCGCGAGATACGCGGCCACGGTGTCTTCCCGTGCCTCGCGCATGGAGACCATCGAGCGGATCAGCTCCCTCCAGCCGTCGCGCGTGTAGCCGCCCGAGTTGGCCACGTTGTTCAACGTGTGGCACTGCGTGCACAGGACCTGCACGATTTGCCTTCCGTCGCCGTCCGGTAGCTCGATCCGCTGGCGTTGCTGGCCCTGCGCGCCGGCAGAAGTTGCGGCGCACGCCAATGCCGCCACCAATCCGAACAATCGTCCATTCAACATCGTCACTCCCGGGTTATACGGCTCGTCGAATTCTCTGCAAAAGAAACGCCTTAGGCAATCAGCGCCCGCGAAAACGCTCGATCTGACGCCGCTGCTGCTTGGTCGGCCTACCCTTGATCAGGGCGTCGCCCATCGCCTTGTTCATCGCCGCGATCCGCTCGCGGGCTTCGCGGCTAGCGGCAGTCTCCTCGTACAACGTCGCCGCGATCGGCGCGGCACCGCGCACCTCCGACAGGGTGCGCACCGTGATCACGCGCTCGTACGGCCCGCTCCGGATCGACAGCTCTTCGCCAACCGCGACCGTCCGGGACTTCTTCACCCGCTCGGCGTTCACCTTGACCTTCGCCGACTCGATGGCCTGGGCAGCCAGCGAGCGCGTCTTGTAGAACCTCGCTGCCCAGAGCCACTTGTCCAAGCGCACTGAAGCGGGCGTAGCTTTCTCCATGCCCAATTCTATCCGATACTCCGTCGTTGGCGCATTGGCGGCCCTCCTGGTCGGCGCGCCCGTCACAGCCCCGGCGCAAACACTGGCGCGCGCGGAACAGCGCATCCGCGACCACGTCACCGCCAGCACCGAAGCCGGGATCGCCCTGCTCGAGCGCTCCGTCAACATCGGCAGCGGAACGATGAACCACGCCGGCGTCGAAGCCGTCGGCATGCTGTTCGCCGGCGAGCTGCAGCAGCTCGGCTTCCGCACGAGCTGGCTCTCGCAGGCGGCGGTGAACCGCGCGGGCCACCTGCTGGCCGAGCGTCCGGCGCGCCGCCGGCGCGGGCGCGCGGCGCCATTGCGCGTCCTGCTGATCGGCCACCTCGACACCGTGTTCGAGGGCGAGGGGCAGCAGTTCGTCCGGACCGACAGCACCGCTAGCGGCGCGGGCACGAGCGACATGAAGGGCGGAATAGTCGTGCTGGTGCAGGCGCTCAAGGCACTGGCCAGCGTCGGCGCGCTGGACGACATGCACGTCATCGTGCTGCTGACCGGCGACGAGGAGAACGCGGGCGAGCCGCATTCCATATCACGTGACGACATGGTACGCGCCGCGCGGCGCAGCGATCTCGTGCTCTCCTTCGAGGGTGGCTCCGACTCTACGGCCGTCGTCGCCCGCCGCGGATCGAGCGACTGGGTGCTGAACGTGACGGCGCGGCAATACCACAGCTCCGGCATGTTCGGGGAGCGGGCCGGATACGGCGCCATCTACGAAGCGGCGCGAATACTCACGGAGTTCCGGACGGCGCTGGAAGGACAGCCCTTCCTCACCTTCAGCCCGGGCGTGATGGTGAGCGGCGAGAAGGTGAGCTACGACACGACGATGATGACCGGCACGGCGTCGGGCAAGACGAACATCGTCCCGCCCACCGCCGTGGTGCACGGGGACCTGCGCTTCATCACGTCGGGGCAGCTCGATTCGGCGCGCGCGGTGATGCGCGAGGTCGTGTCGAGGAATCTCAGAGGAACATCGGCGGAGATCCTGTTCGGCGAGTCGTACTACCCCGCGATGGCTCCGACGCCGGCGAATTACGCGCTGGTAGCCGTGTACGACACGGTGAGCCGCGCGCTTGGCTACGCGCCGGTCGCCGGCAACGACCCGAGCCGGCGCGGCGCCGGCGACATCTCGTTCGTGGCTCCGCTCATTCCCGGACTGGACGGGCTCGGAGTATTCGGCCGCGGCTCGCACTCGCCGGACGAGTCGGTGGACCTGACGTCGCTGCCGAAGCAGACCGCGCGGGCGGCGCTGCTGATGTACCGGCTGTCGCTGGATCCGAACCGCACGCGGAGACGGTTGACGGTCAATTGACATCGAAATGACAAATGGCCGCGCTCTCGCGCGGCCATTTTTCGTCCACGAGCATTCGGGGTCACGGCGTGCAGTGACGTTCCCGGGTCTCCATGTTCAGCGTGCAGGACTTTGTCTGTCCGTTCGAGGTGATCGTGATCTTCACCACCGCGCTGCCGTCATACACGAACACGGCGCGGTAGCTGAAAGACCTCACTTCCGAGTGCCCTTCCAGCGTGCGGGTTCCACGGTGCGAGCGGATCACGGTACCGGACAGCGGCCATTTGCGCGACTGGCCGGGCTTCGGAACAACGAGGTTGATCGTGGTGTCGCCGAACACGACGTTGGACAGCACCGTTCCCCGGCTCGTCCCGTGCTCCATCGCGCTCGTCCCCTCCTCCGTTCCGTTGAGCGTCCGGGTCGGGCTGCTCGGCTGAAGGCCGGTCGCCGTGAGGTCGCTCCGTCGGTCTATCGTGACCTTGCCGTCGTCCTTCTCAACGGTACCGCGCGCCCACACCTGCGTGTTCATCTTCACGGTGTTGGAATCACGCTTGTCCTGCGGCTGGTCGGCCGCGTTGAACAGCGCGTACGAGCGGCTGATCGTCACCCCGCTTCGCACGACGTCGGGACAGATGAATCTCCCCGTGCTGCTGTCGTAGGTACACGTACCGTGATCGCTGGCTGACGAGCGCGATACGTCCGACTGCGCCGACAACGGCACCACGCTGGACCCGTTCGCCTGATCTTCGGCGATCCCGACCGTCTCCAGCACCATAGCCTCGAAATCGTCGTCCGCCCGCTCGGCCAATGGCCCGATCGCGTCGCCAGAGCAGCCGGCGGCGAGTCCAATCGCGAGTGCAGCGGCCAGGGTCCGTGCCATTCTACGTCGCATTGTCTCTCCTGCAAGTGTGAGGGTAGCGGTTGCTCCCGGCGCTCTTCCGTTACTCCGCCTGCGCCGGTGATATCGGCGCCCGTGGGACGCCCACAACCGTCCGGCGTTAACACAGGTCACGGCCGGGGCTCAAGGCTCCCTGTTACTTCCTCCACGGGAATCCTAATGTGGCCTCCGGACAGGAGCACCTCCGGCGTGCTGCGTCAGATGACGTATGGGGGTGACAATCAGGTGGGGCTAACCTCCTCGGGCGGCCGCAAACGGGCGTGCCGCGAGGCCTTTGTCCCCCACTCCCATGCTCGCTCCACCGCTCCGTCGCGTCTTACCACTTGCTGCGACTCTCATTCTGTCCGCGTGCGTCGATCTGACCGGCCTGGACTTCCTCAGCACTCGCCTGGTTTCTATTGGGGGACACGGTCAGGATAGCGGCCGTCGCCCTCGAGCCCGACGGCAGGGAGGTGAGCGACGTGCCGCTCACGTTTGCGGCTACGGGCGGGGTCAGACTGAACGGCTACGACCGTACCGGAGCATATGTCATCGCGACTGCCGCGGGGACCGGCCGCTCTGTCGGCGCGGTTTCGCCGCGTAACCGGAGAGGTGGCCTTCACGGTCGTGTCCAGGTCGCCGTAGGGTTACTCGCCGCGCCTGCCCTCTCGCTCCTGCTCCTGTCTCCACTTCGCGATCTTCGCATGATCGCCCGATAACAACACCTCGGGAACGTCATGCCCCCGGAACGACGGCGGGCGGGTGTAGCTCGGCGCGCTGATTCCCCGGCTGTCGTGAAACGAATCTCCGCGCGCGCTGTCCGGGTCCGACATGGCGCCCGGCAGCAGCCGAACCGTCGCGTCGATCACCAGGAGCGCGGCGGCCTCGCCCCCACTCAACACGAAATCCCCAACCGACAGCTCCTCCGTCGCGAGAAAATCGGCGACGCGCTGATCCACGTCCTTGTAGTGACCGCACAGCAGCGTCAGCTCACTGCCTTCGCTGAAGCGCTGCGCGTCGGCCTGGGTGAAGCGCCGACCGCGCGCGGACAGCAGCACGATCGGCGCGGCCGCGTCGAGCGATTCCACGGCCTCGAAGAACGGATCGGGCTTCATCACCATCCCGGGCCCGCCGCCGTACGGCGCGTCGTCCACCGTGCGGTGCTTGTCGTGGGTGAAGTCGCGCAGGTCCACAACGCGGTACTCGACGCTCCCGGCCTGTTGCGCGCGCGCGGGGATGCTGAGCGCCAGCGGATCCGTGAAGAACTCCGGGAAGATCGTGACGACGTTGACGCGCAGCATCAGTCGAACAGCCCCTCGACGGGCGTGACGATCACCTTCCCCTCGTGCACC
>JANLGX010000167.1 GCA_024654005.1 Gemmatimonadaceae bacterium
CTTCGGCTTCGTGGTGTAGAACGGCTCGAACATGTGCGACTTGGTCTGTTCCGTCATGCCGTGTCCCGTGTCGCTGACGCTGAGCACCGCGTACGCGCCGATCGGGACGTCTACGCCCATGTGCCGGCTGGAGTACTCGGCGTCGGACACTTCCATCTCGTCCATCGAGATCGTCAGAACGCCGCCCTGGGGCATGGCGTCGCCGGCATTGACCGCGAGGTTGACCAGGATCTGTTCCAGCTGACCCGCGTCGGCGAGGACGTACAGCTGCTCGGCTGAGGACACCAGCCGCAGCTCGACCGCGTCGCTCAGGAGCCGCCGCAGCATCTTCTCCGTGTCGCGCACCACGGCGGTGATGTCGATGCGGTGGGGCTGGATCGCCTGCTTGCGGCTGAACGCCAGGAGCTGGCGGGTGAGCGTCGTCGCCCGCTCGGCCGCGCGCTGGATCTCCTGCACGTCCTCGCGGCGGGGGTCGCTGTCGGCGATGTCCGTGAGCAGGATCTGCGTGTACGAGAGGATGACGGTCAGCAGATTGTTGAAGTCGTGGGCGACGCCGCCGGTGACCCGCCCGATCGCCTCCAGCTTCTGCGAGTGGATGAGCTGGGCCTGGCTCTCCTGCAGCGCCTGCGTGAGGTCTTTTATCTCGGCCTCGGTCATGCGCACGCGGTTGACCATCGACAGGTCACGCGCGACGACGACGCGGACCGTCCGCCCCTTGAGAGTGCCGCTGCGGCCATGGAGCTCCACGGGAAAGGTCGATCCGTCCTTGCGCATGAGCTTTACTTCGAACGGTTCGTCCCTCGGCTTGGCGATGCGCCTGGCGATCTTGTCGCGATCCTCCGGCGCGACGATCACCTCGCCGGAGCCGCCTAGCAACTCGCCTTCTTCGTAGCCAAGGAGGTTGAGCGTGGTCTTGTTGAGGTAGACGATGGTTGCCGCGTCGTGAATCATGACGCAGTCGGGCACGGCATCGGCGACGAGCCGGAAGCGCTCCTCGCTCTCCTCGAGCTGCACGCGCGCTGCCCGCTGCTGCGTGATGTCCATCGTGAGCCCGCGAACGACGGTTACGCTGCCGGCAGCGTCGGTCTCCGCCGCGACGACGTCCGCTACGCAGACGGGACGTCCGTCCGCGTGAATGAGCCGGTATTCAGTCCGGAGCTGGCCGCCCTCACGAACTAGTCGGGCGAAATCGCGGGTGACGCGCTCACGGTCGTGCGGGTGAATGCGGCTTTCCCAGAAGTCGAGCGTGCCCCGCCACTGCTCGGCGGGGAAGCCGAACATCGCCTCGATGCGGCTGTTCACGAAGTCGAGCCTGCCGAGTCGCGCGTCCCATTCCCACACGACGGCGTCCACGCTGTCGAGGATCTGGTCGAGGCGTCGTCGCGCGAGGTCCAGGGAGTGCGTGTCGGTCACGGTCGGGATCAGGGTCCGGTATGGCGAGCGCCGCGCGTTCGCGCGATACTCCGCCCATGCGTGATCAGCCAGTCGTGCGCAGCCGGGAGATCACCGTGCCGCGCACAGCAAGGTACGCGGTGCTCGGGGCGGATGCTTCGGTGGCCGATGAGCTTTGGCTCGTCTGCCACGGCTACGGACAGCTGGCGTCGAGGTTCATTCGCAGGTTCGGGGTGCTGGACAATGGCAGGCGGCTGGTAGTTGCTCCCGAGGCGCTGTCACGCTTTTACCTCTCCGGCGGAACCGGGCCGCATTCGGACGGGGACAAAGTGGGGGCGTCGTGGATGACCCGCGAGGGAAGAGACGCCGAGATAGCCGACCAGGTCACATATCTCGATCTGGTTCGTGAACGCGAGCTCGGGGGGTCGGAGCGGGCGGGCCTTCGGGTGGTCGCGCTGGGTTTCTCCCAGGGGGCGGCGACGGTGTGCAGGTGGGCGGCTCGAACCGCGACGCCGCCGGATGATGTCGTCCTGTGGGGGAGCGGAGTGCCGGCCGATCTTTTCGAGGCGGAGGGGAGGGCGGGTCTCGCCCGCGCGACGATAACGATTGTGGTGGGCGCCAGCGATCCCATCGCCGATGACGGTCGCGTCGCTGCGCACACGAGGCAGTTGGATGCGGCCGGGCTGTCGTATCATCTGGTGAGGTTCGATGGAGGCCACGAGATAGATGGCCGGGTGCTGCGTGACATCGCCGCTAATCTGTCAGCGCCGCATTAGTTCGACCACCAGTGCGGTAATCCGAGAGTAGGCGCCCTGGTCCTGGCAGGCATGTTTTCGGTATGCGTGCTTGCTTACTCGGCGATGGAGCTTCTAAGATATGCCCATGGCAATCGCGGCCAAACAGTGGACGGTTGAGGAAGTCCAAGCGTTCCCGTCCGATGGCAATCGCTACGAACTCATCGACGGAGAACTGCTGGTGAGTCCGTCGCCTTCGTGGACCCATCAGGAGGGCGTGCTCCAGCTGGCATTTCGCCTCATGGTTTACGTCAAGGCCAACCCGGTAGCGCATATCTTTGTCGCGCCCGCCGATGTTGTTTATGGCACGCGCACGGTAGTCGAGCCCGACGTGTTCGCCGTCCCGCTGGTCGGCGGCCGCAAGCCCAAGACCTGGGCGGAGGCCGGGCGCCTCCTGCTCGCTATTGAAGTCTTGTCGCCCGGAACGGCGCGTGCCGACAGGACGCTCAAGCGGCGGTTGTACCAGAGGCAGGGCGTACCGGAGTATTGGATCGTGGACGTGGACGGCCGACTCGTGGAGCGCTGGAAGCCTGACGACGACCGTCCCGAGTTGGTCACCGGGCGGCTGGAGTGGTGCCCGGTTGCGGGCCATCCATCCCTGTCAATAGATCTCGAGGAATATTTCCTGGCCGTCATCGGGGAATAGCGCCCCCACCTAATTACGCCGGCGGAGAGATGCCACCGCTAAGTAGTGGATTCGCATAGGGTTACCGATATGGCCGGTGCTCGGGACGTCTGTTTGCAATAGTCGTTGAATGGCTTCATATTGTGTCCGCCTGCCGTGACGCGCATGATATGAGAACATTTGGATGGCTCTTCGTCGTTGGACGGCGAGTAACGGGCCGCCATCTGCGTGTCACGAGGCCGTGACGGGATCGGGATAGCATGCCCCCCGCACTGCGATCCACGTTTGCGCCACACTTCTTTCAAGGCGGGAGAGTTCCATGTTCACGAGTAAGAGCGGTAAGCGGAGATTTGGTTTCACCCTGGTCGAAGTGTTGGTGACGACGGTGGTCGTCGGCACGATGGCCGCGGTGGTGGTCCCTGCGATGATCAAGCTGGCGCCCGCGGGCGATCCGGCCCGCATCGCCTCGGATCTGGGTTCCATCAAGGCGGCGATCGACGTCTTTGCCCAGGATTTTCGGCCACGTGTGGCGGGGGACATTGAGG
>JANLGX010000170.1 GCA_024654005.1 Gemmatimonadaceae bacterium
TCCCCGTCGCGCTCGAACCGCGGATCGTCCTCGACTTCGAAGACGACCAGGATGTCGCCGCGCGGACCCCCGCGCGGACCGACGGTCCCCGTGCCGCGAAGCGTCATGTACTGCCCCGTGTCGACTCCCGCGGGCACGCGGACCGTGATCGTCTCGTCCTCGCGCACGCGACCCTCGCCCCGGCACTTCTTGCACGGCGATTCGATCAGCTTGCCCTCGCCGGAGCAGGCGTGACACGGCGAGATGCTCATCACCTGCCCGAAGAACGAGCGCTGCGCGCGCCGCAGCTCACCCGTACCGCCGCACGTGGGACACGTCACTGCGCTGGTGCCCGGCTCGGCGCCTGTCGCGGCACAGCGATCGCACGGCTTGAGCAGCTTCAGCACGACTTTCTTCTCGACGCCCGTCGCGACTTCGGCCAGCGTAAGCGGGATCGTGATGCGGACGTCCGCCCCCGTGCGCGGACCCGACTGTCCCCTGCCACCGCCGGCGGCGCCGAAGATGTCGCCCAGCCCGGTGAAGCCCCCGAGGTCGCGCATGAAGATGTTGAGCGCTTCGGAGAGATCCACGTGATGGAAGCCCCCCGCGCCGCGCCGCAGACCTTCCTCACCATAGCGATCGTACGCCGCTCGCGTCTGCGGATCGCGCAGCACGTCGTACGCCTCCGTTATCTGCTTGAACTTCTCCTCGGACTCGGCCGTCCCGTTGTTGCGATCGGGATGGTACTGCATCGCGAGCTTGCGATATGACTTCTTGATCTCGTCGTCACTCGCTGTGCGGGCAACTGCGAGGACGGAGTAGTAATCAGCCATTTTCGTCCAGTAGATCGGTTACCAGTCTCGAGGTGTGACTCACCAGCGAGATCACCTTCTCGTACGACATCCGCGTCGGACCGATGACCCCGATCACGCCGCTGAGCGAGCCGGCGGTGTACTCCGCGGTGACGACGGTGAAGCTCTCGAGCGCGGGATCGTCGTGCTCGCTTCCAATGGTAATCGATATTCCCGGGACGCCGCTCCGCGTGCGCAGCAGCTTGCCCAGTTGCTGCCGCGTCTCCGTGAGCGTGACGAGCCGCCGCATCCCCTCGCCGGACGCGAATTCCGGCTGCTCGGCAAGCACCGAGGCCTGCCCGAGCACGACGGAGTCCTCGTCGACGGGCAGCGCCGACTCGAGGAGCTGATCCGCCTCCTCGATGAACACGTTGAGCAGCTCGCTCACCTCCGGGCGCATCGTGGCGTCGCGCAGGCGCACGGCAAGCGTCTCCCTTACCTGTGCCATCGTGAGATCGGTGAGCCGCTCGTTCAGCACTCGCGACACCTCGGCCAGCGCCCCATCGGCGATCTCGCCGCGCGTCTCGACGAAGATCGTGCGCATCGTCCCCCCGTCGAGCGTGAGGACCATCAGCAGCCGGTCGGAGCTGAGCCGCACCAGATCGAGCCGGCGCAGGACGCTGCGGTCCAGCCGCGGGCCGAGCGCCACACCCAGCTCCTGCGTGATGACGCCGAGACTCTGCGCGGCGCGGCGGAGGATCTGGTCGATGGCCGAACCCGCGCCCGAGATGACTTCGGCGAGCTTGCGGTGGTCGGCGGTCGCGACCTTGAGGGGCGGCAGCAGCGAGTCGACGTACGACCGGTAGGCGGCGTCGGTGGGGATGCGGCCCGCGGAAGTATGCGGATGGTAGAGAAACCCCTTCTCCTCGAGGTCGCTCATCGTGTTGCGGATCGTGGCCGGCGACACGCCGAGCCCGAACTTCCGCGCGAGCGCGCGCGAGCCCGCGGGTTGGGCGGTCTCCACGTAGCACTGGATGACCGCCTCCAACACCTTTCTCTCCCGCTCGGACAGCTCTGGTAGAGGCATCGATTTCAAACGTAGGAACGGCTTCGAATACACGTCAAGTTGGTGGCGAGCTCGTCGAGCAGCAGCCATCCGTTCGCGGTCAGGGTGAGTTTCGAGTGTTGAGTCCCGACGATCGATGTCGGCGCGTGGGTCGCGGGAGTCCCACTCACCGCGACCCACCCGGGCATGGGCTCGTGGCCAACACTCGAAAAACGTGCCCAGCCGCGGTCTACCCAGGGCTCCAGCTCGGCGAGCTCATCACCTGCCACGCACACACCTTCACTCGTACGTAACCCTAAATACACCCGCTCGTTAGATAGGTTCTCCTCATCCAACACTTCAACCTCGGCAACGGGGCTTGAATCGGCGGTCAGGCGCCCGAGCCACTCGGCGTATGGCGCCACGTTCCACCAGCGCCTGGCGCCGTCGAAGGAGTGCGCGGACGGGCCAACTCCGGCGTAGGCCGCACCGGACCAGTACGACGAGTTGTGGCGGGAATGGAGCCCGGGTTTGGAGAAGTTGGAGACCTCGTAGTGCTCATATCCAGCCGCGCCGAGCGTTTCGTGCGCCAGGAGAAACTCCTCCGCGTAAGCGTCGTCGCCGGCTTCCCGGACTTCCCCGCGATCGCGCCAGCGCGAGAGCGGGGTCCTGGGCTCGACGGTGAGCCCGTACAGGGAAAGGTGCTCGGGATCGAGGGCGATGGCTGATTCCATATCCCGCTTCCAATCGCGGTCGAGCGAGCGAGGGAGAGCGAAGATGAGGTCGAGGGAGATGTTGTCGAAGCCCGCTCCCCGCGCGATCTCCACGGCGCGCGGGATCTGGTCGGCGGAATGGACGCGGTGCATCCACGCGAGCACGCTCGAATCGAACGACTGCGAGCCGAGGGAGATGCGGTTCACGCCCGCGCGCCGCCACGCGGTCGCGCTCTCCGGGGTGACGTCTTCGGGATTGGCCTCGATCGTCACCTCGGCGTCCGGCGCGATGGTCGCGACCTCGCCGATCGCGTCGAGCACGCGAGGGAGCGCGGTGCCGAGCTGCGAGGGTGTGCCGCCGCCGAGGTACAAGGTGTCGAGCGTCCAGGCGGCCGTACTCTGCGCGCCATGCTCCCGCGCCAGCATCGCCAGCTCCATCCGCAGCGCCCGCAGGTACTCCTCTACCGGCGTGATGCGGCGCACCGCGATCGAGAAATCGCAGTACGCGCAGCGCCGGGCGCAGAACGGGACGTGAACGTACAGATGGCGTGGGGGCACGTACCAATATACCAGCTACTTGGTGTGGCTCTGCATCAACTGCGGGCCGGGGGCGGGGCTGGCAAGTCCCCTTCGGCCGCTATCCCGCCCTACTCGCTTCGCGAGTGGGCACCCGGCAAACTACGCGCGCTAGCACGCGGCCTGCGGGGACCTGCCAGACCCACCCGGCCAGCAACGGCACCGGAATCTTACCAGCATCTATGCGGGCGCGCCCTCAGTTGCGCCGGTATTCGCCCGAGAAACCCGTGCTGATCAGGCTGCGGAGCTCGAGCGCGGTCATGGCCGACATGCAGTCGCGAAGGGAGAGGTTCGCGCGGTGCGCGACCAGCTCGATCAATGCGGCGCCCTTCCCCAGTGCGTCCCAAACCGCACGTTCGTTTTCGGTGAAGTCGGGGAGTTCGAGCTCCGGCTCGGCCGGAAACCCAGCGAGAGCAAGCGCGTCGTCCACCGTCGCGATCACCTGCGCGCCATCGCGGAGCAGCTCGTTCGTGCCCGCGCTGTGCGGCGAGTCGATGGGACCGGGTACGGCAGCGACCGTCCGCCCGAGATTGAGCGCGTCCTTCGCGGTGAGCAGCGCGCCGCTTTTGTGGCCCGCCTCAACAACAATGGTGACTTTGGCCAACGCCGCGATGATCCGGTTCCGGCGCGGGAAGCAGCCACGAAACGCCGCGGTACCTGCCGGCGATTCGGATAACACTAGCCCCTCGTCGGCGATTTGCGCGTGGAGCCGCGCGTGCCCTCGCGGATACGGCACGTCGATGCCCGTGCCGAGCACGGCGACAGTCTTACCTCCTACCTCGAGTGCCGCACGATGAGCGCACGCGTCGATACCCAGCGCCATTCCGCTGATGACACATCCGCCCGCGCGGGCAATCGCGCCCGCAATCTTCCGTGCTGTCCGGTCACCGTACGCTGTGCAGTCCCGCGTCCCGATGATTGCGACGCGCGGAGCGTCGAGCGTCGAGCGCGCGCCGAGCGCGAACAACAGGTCGGGAGCGTTGGGAAGATCGAGCAGCTCCGCGGGATAGTCCGAACTCGCCTTGCTCCACTCGGCCGGCTCCGGCCGGTGCGCGCTCTCGCGCGTGGGAAAGCGGAGCTCGGGAGCGGCCACGGCGAGCTCGGCTGGGGGCGTGGGGTTTGAGGTTGGCCGGGCGCGCGTGTTAGCGAGCGCAGTTTGCGAGCGTAGCGCGCACCGGCCAATCTCGAATCCCACGCCCCGCACCCCAACGCGGCAAACGCATCACGGCAGCTCCGCGATGTCATCGCGCTTTTCCGTGGCCTTACGCATGGACAGCAGCTGCGACCACCACGCGGCGAGCAGCTCGTCGAGGCCGGTGCGTCCAGCCGCGCTGATCGAATAGACTCCGAACGCGTCCTGGGCGTCGAGCTCGGGGACCATGTCCTCGCCGATGATGTCGAGCTTGGTGAACACCACGCAGTGAGGCTTGCGCGACAGCTCCTCCGAGTACGCCGCGATCTCGGCGCGGAGCTGGTCGTACTCCACCTGCCAGTCCATGCTGTCGATCGGTATCAGGAACGCGAGGACTCTGGTGCGCTCGATATGACGGAGAAACTGGAGGCCGAGCCCCTTCCCCTCGTGCGCGCCCTCGATGATCCCCGGAATGTCGGCGACCACGAACGTGCGATGATCGGAGAGCTGCACCACGCCGAGGTTCGGCGCGAGCGTGGTGAAGGGATAATCGCCGATCTTCGGGGTCGCCGCGGAGATGACGGAGAGCAGCGTGGACTTCCCGGCGTTCGGCTGCCCCACGAGCCCAACGTCCGCGATGAGCTTGAGCTCGAGCTCGATCGTCCGGACCTCGCCTTCTTCGCCGGGTTGCCATTCGCGTGGCGACTGGTGCGTCGCCGTCGCGAAGAAAGTGTTGCCCTTCCCACCGCGCCCGCCCTTGGCGGCGACGAAGGTCTGCCCGTCCTCGAGAATCTCGGTGAGCATCTCGCCGGTGCGCTGATCCCGGATCGTGGTCCCCGGGGGTACTGGCAGCACCACATCCTTCCCCGAGCGGCCGGTCTTGTTGCTCCCCATCCCGTGCTCGCCGCGCTCGGCGCTCCAGCGGTCGCGATAGGTGTAGTCGAGCAGTGTGGCGAGGTTCGCGTCGCCCTTGATGATGACGTCGCCGCCGCGGCCGCCGTCGCCGCCATCCGGTCCGCCCAGCGGCACGCGGAACTCACGGCGAAAGGACGTGCAGCCCGATCCCCCGGTGCCGGCCTCGATGTGGATGACGGTCTTGTCGATGAACATCTCTAGCTGCCCGCCATTCGTACGCGCTTCGCGTGGATCTTCTCGAGGAGCTGCCGGTATCCGGCCACGTCGCCGGCCGGGACCAGGTCCGAGATAGCGTCCAGGGTCGCGGAGATCTCCGGCTCGGACGCGCCCGCGTTGAGCGCCCCGTGCAGGTGCGAATGGAGCTGGCGTTGCTGCCCAGTCGCGGCGCACGCCGCCACTACGGCGAGCTCCCGGCGCCTGAGGTCGAGCCCTGCGCGCCCGAGGACTTTGCCATAGCCGTCGACGATCATCCATTCATCGAGATCCGGATGCAGCGCGCGGATGTTGCCGCGCAGGTTCTCGTACGAGTCGCCGTAAACGATTCGGCAGATTTCTTCGCCGCGCGCCCGCCATCCCTCCACCCGGTCACCGGCGGCAGGCTCTGTAGCACGCGCTGGCGCTGCCGGGCCGACAGCTCGCCAGACGCGGGCGGCGTTGAGCGCGCGCGGAAAGCCGGCGAACAGATACGACTGCAAAATGACTTCGTCGATAACCACAGCCGACGCCACGCGCGCGCCGGCCTCCAGCTCCCGCCTGACATCGGCTTCGCTGCCCCCGGCGATGGCCGCCGAGATCCTGACAATCGCGCGAGTCTCCTCATCGAGGAGAGTTTTATCAGCCTGTGCCTGCATGTCCGTTACCAGTGTTAGCCGCGCGTCATCGGATGGTTGCGGCGGAATCTAGCCGGGGCCCAAACAGCCCGTGGCTCGGGATCGGGGCGCGTGGGGACTCGGCCACGGTACCCGCGCTCCGGCCGCTACGCGCGCAAACTACGCGCGCTAGCACGCGGCCTTCGGCGGGCACCGGGCGCGAGTCCCCACCACACGGATG
>JANLGX010000174.1 GCA_024654005.1 Gemmatimonadaceae bacterium
GTAATGGTTTAGGCGGCTGATTTGAAGTAAATCCTCAACCCGATTTTGGTTGACTTCGCGGGCCGGAGAGGGTATAATGAAAGAACGGGGGCGACTGGCTTCGACGGGGTTGGTGAAGCTAAGGCCGCGTGCCCAGGTTCTCGGATCCTGGTAAAACCTTCGGGACGAATCACAATTGCCAACGACAACTTGGCTCTGGCTGCGTAACCTTTAGAGGTTCTCGCACCTGCTCATTCGGAAGCCCGCCTGAGGCGTTTGAATGAGTATCGCAAATTCGGGCTAGTCGGCGGGTGCGTCTTCCGCTCGTCGGCGAAGCTACAGGAGACTTGTTCAGCGTGGGCCGTCTACCGGCCAGCGTCTGGAGACCTCAATCGGTAGACTACGCACGTAGACGCCGTGGTGAATCTCATCTCGGACCGGGGTTCGAATCCCCGCGCCTCCATCAAGTGAAGCGGCATCCCTAGGGGTGCCGCTTTCTTTTTCACCTACAACAGAAAAACGAATAGCTGACCGCTGCCAGCTGGTTCGCTAACAGCCTTTCAGCTGCGGGCGATGTTGACCTCTCTGGCTGCGATGCTGGCGATAGGTCAGCATCGCCTGTAGCTGTACGGCTGGCGGCTCCTGGCTCGCAGCGGTCAGCTATTCAGTTCTCTGTGGTTTTTGTCACCGCCGGAGTTCGCCGCCGCTTCTTGAACACGAACTCCGGCGCGAGCGCGACACCGATGATCGTTACCGGAAGTACCTGCAGAGTCTGAATCAGCAGGGAAACCGCGATCGCCGGATCACGCGGGACGCCAAACTGCTCCACCGTGAGCGCGTACGCGAACTGGAAGACGCCGACGTTGCCCGGCGTCGCGCGCAGCACGAGCCCGAGGTTCACCGCCAACAGCCCCGCCAGGCTCGCGGCCAACGGAACTTCGATCCCCGCCGCCTTCGCGCACAGCGCAAACGTGATGATCTGAAATACCCACGCGAGCAGCGACAGCGTTAGCGCGCCGACGAAGCGCGGGCCGTTCGCCAGCGCGCCCATGCTCGCGCCGAACCATTTGAAGAACGATCCCACCTTCGCGATGATCCCGACCGGGGGCGTTACTTCCACCGGCCGCTCGGCCAGCGTGGTGGGCGTCATCTTGCGCGTCGAATACACGAGAAAGCCAAGCCCGCCCAGCACGACCACGAGCAGAATCATGGCCGGGATCCGGTACCCCTCCATCTCGGGCGGCAGCGGGAAGATCAGCGTGCCCGCCACCACCATTACGATGAACCCCACTATGTCGAACATCCGCTCGAGCGCGATCGTCGCCAGCACCGTCGCGCTCGGCACGCCGGACGCGCTCGACACGAACACCACGCGCGCGGCCTCGCCGCCGTTGGCGAGCAGCACGTTGTTGAGTCCGGTTCCCGCGATTCCGGCCTTCATCGCCAGGCCGAGCGACGGGGAGCCCGCTGGGCGAAGGAACATCCACCAGCGGATTATCCGAAGCAGGATGGACATCGTGTTGGCTGCGAACGCCAGCACCAGCAGCGGGATCGACGCCCCGCGCATCGCGGTCCACGCGGCGCTCCAGTCCACTGTCCGCGCAAACAGCACGAGCAACGCGAATATCGCGATGGTAATCGACCACCGCAGCACGGTGCGCATCATGGCGGGTTAGTCTGGGCTGTGATCAGTCACTAATCACCAATCACTAATCACCAATCACGCCTTCTGATCCTCGAGCGCCGCATGCGCGGCCGCGAGCCGCGCGATCGGCACGCGGTACGGCGAGCAGGACACGTAGTCCAACCCCATTTGATGACAGAGTGCCACGGAGCGCGGCTCGCCGCCGTGCTCCCCGCAAATGCCGAGCTTGATCTTCGGCCGCGCGGCGCGTCCCTCCTCGACAGCGATGCGGATCAATCGCCCCACGCCGTCGGGATCGAGCACCTGGAACGGATCCTCGGGAAAGATCCCCGCCTCGACGTATGACGGCAGGAACCGCCCCGCGTCGTCCCGGCTGAGGCCGTACGTGGTCTGCGTCAGGTCGTTGGTGCCGAACGAGAAGAACTCCGCGCTCTTTGCGATCTCGCCGGCGGTGAGCGCCGCGCGCGGCAGCTCGATCATGGTTCCGATCAGGTACGCCACCCGCTCGCCCATCGCGCCGAGCACCTGCGACGCCGCCGATTCCAGAATTGCGCGCTGGTGCTCGAACTCCTTCGCGGTCGAGACCAGCGGGATCATGATCTCCGGCCGCACGTCGATGCCGCGGCGCGAGGCGCGCACCGCGGCCTCGAAGATCGCGCGCCCCTGCATCTCGGTGATCTCCGGGAAGCTGATACCGAGACGACAACCGCGATGGCCCAGCATCGGGTTCGTCTCCCGCAGATTCTCGATAATCCGCGACAGCTCCGCGCGTGGAATGCCGAGCGTGCGCGCGAGCAGCTTGCTCTCTTCGCCGCCGTGCGGCAGGAACTCGTGCAGCGGCGGATCGAGCAGGCGAATGGTCACCGGGTACCCGTGCATCGCCTCGAAGATTCCCTCGAAGTCGGCGCGCTGCATCGGGAGCAGCTTTGCCAGCGCGCGCCTCCGTCCGGCTTCGTCGCGCGCAATTATCATCTCGCGCATCGCCTGAATCCGGTCGCCCTCGAAGAACATGTGCTCGGTGCGGCACAAGCCGATCCCTTCCGCGCCGAAGCCGCGGGCGGTGCGCGCGTCCTTCGGCGTATCCGCGTTGGCTCTCACCTTGAGCCGCCGCACCTCGTCCGCCCAGCCCAGCAACTGATGGTACGACTGATACAGCGGCGCCTCGGCGGGACGGAGCGTGCCGTTGGTCACGCGCACGATCTCGCTCGGCACGGTCGGCAGATTGCCGGCGAACACGCGGCCGGTCCCGCCGTCGAGCGTCAGCCAGTCGCCTTCTTCCACCTCCATGCCGTTGACCGAGAAGCGGCGGTGGTCGAGATCGACCTCGATGTCCCTGCACCCGACGATGGCGCACTTGCCCATGCCGCGCGCGACGACGGCGGCGTGGCTCGTCATGCCTCCGCGGGAAGTCAGCACAGCGCGCGCGGCGACTATACCGTGAAAATCCTCCGGCGTCGTCTCCTCGCGGACGAGGATGACGGCTTCACCGGCGGCGTGGCGATCCTCCGCGCTGTCGGGGTCGAACACGGCGATCCCCGACGCGGCTCCCGGGCTCGCGGGAAGACCGACGGCGATCGGCTTCGCACGGACCGACGGGTCGATGATCGGGTGCAGCAACTGATCCAGCTCCGCGGCCGGCACGCGCCGCACGGCTTCGGTCTTGTCGATCAATCCCTCCGCCACCATCTCGCTCGCGATCCGCACCGCGGCGGCCGCGGTGCGCTTCCCGCCGCGCGTCTGCAGCAGGTACAGCTTCCCGCGCTCGACGGTGAACTCGAGGTCCTGCATGTCCTTGTAATGCCGCTCGAGGCGGTCGTGCACCGCGAGCAGCTCCTTGTACGCCCCGGGCAGCCGCTCCGCCATCTGGTCGATCGCGAGCGGCGTGCGGATTCCCGCGACTACGTCCTCGCCCTGGGCGTTGACGAGAAACTCGCCGTAGAACTTCCGCTCGCCGGTGGACGGGTCGCGGGTGAACGCCACGCCGGTTCCGGAATCTTCGCCGAGGTTGCCGAAGACCATCGAGACGATGTTGACGGCCGTCCCGAGGTCTTCCGGGATGCGGTGCACCCTGCGGTAATCGCGCGCCTTCTTGAGCGTCCACGACCGCCAGACGGCCTCGATCGCGCCCCACAGCTGCACAACCGGGTCGGTGGGGAAGGGCGAGCCGGTGACGTGCTTCACCAGCTGCTTGTACTCCTCCACGAGATTGCGCAGTGCGTCCTCGCCAAGCTCGGTGTCGTCCTCGACGCCCTCTGTCAGCTTCTTCGCGGACAGAACCTGCTCGAACTTCTGACTGGAGACGCCGAGCACGACGTCGGCGTACATCTGGATGAAGCGGCGGTACGAGTCGTAGGCGAAGCGCGAGTTTTGGCTGGCGCGCTCCAGTCCCACTACGGTGCGGTCGTTGAGCCCGAGGTTGAGGATCGTCTCCATCATTCCCGGCATCGAGACCGCGGCGCCGGAGCGCACGCTCACGAGGAGCGGGTTCTTCGGATCGCCGAGCTTCTTGCCCGTGCACTTCTCCAGCCTGGCGAGATTCCCCTCGACTTCGGCGCGCAGCTTGTCGCCGTACTTGCCGTCGCGCAGGAAGGCGATGCACTGGGTGGCGGCAATCGTGAACCCGGGAGGGACGGGAGCGCCGAGGTTGGTCATCTCGGCGAGGTTGGCGCCCTTGCCGCCGAGGACGGATTTCATATCCCTGGCGCCCTCGGCTTTCCCATCGCCGAAAAAGAAGACGGACTGCGTCACGGCGCCACGCAGCGCAGTTCCCTCATCGCCCCAACCTCAGCTTGACCGGATCACTCGGCGGCGCGGTGGGATAATCGCCGGAAAAGCACGCATGGCAGAACCCATTCGGTCCCTTTGGTACCGCCCGCAACATCCCATCGAGCGAGAGGTAGCCGAGAGTGTCGACCCCGAGCTTCGTCGCGATCTCTTCCACCGTGAAGTTTGCCGCGATCAGCTCCTCACGCGTCGGCGTGTCTATCCCGTAGTAGCACGGCCCCGTAATCGGCGGCGAGCTCACCCGCAGGTGCACCTCGCGCGCGCCCGCTCCCCGCACCATCGCGACGAGCCCGCGCGTGGTCGTGCCCCGCACGATCGAGTCGTCCACCATCACCACGCTCTTCCCATCCAGCACCTCGCGCACTGCGTTGTACTTGACCTTCACTTTCGCGTCCCGTCCGGCTTGGGTTGGCTGGAGGAACGTGCGGCCCACGTAGTGATTCCGTATCAGCGCCAGCTCGAGCCGCAGCCCTGATTCTTCCGCGTACCCGAGCGCGGCCGAGTTCGACGAGTCCGGGACGCTGAACACCAGGTCCGCGCCCGGCGCGGGGGCTTCTCTGGCAAGCTGTCGGCCAAGCTCGCGGCGCGCCCGGTCCACCGAGCCGCCGAATATCCGGCTGTCGGGCCTGGCGAAGTATACGAACTCGAACACGCACTTGCGCGATTCGACGGACGGGAAGGGGCGCGACGACCGAACGCCGCTCCCATCCACCGCCACTATCTCGCCGGGCTCGATCTCGCGCTCGAACGTGGCGCCCACTATGTCCAGCGCGCACGTCTCCGACGCGAAGATCACCGCGCCGTTCAGCCGGCCCATGACTAGCGGGCGCCAGCCGCGCGGATCGCGCGCGGCGAGCAGCGTGTCGCCCGCGAGCACGACGGCCGAGTAGGCGCCTTCCACTCCGCGCAACGCGTCCGCGAGCTTCTCTTCCGGCGCGGAAGAGCGCGAGCGCGCTATCCGGTGCACGATGACCTCGGAGTCCATCGTGGAAGCGAAGATCGAGCCCTGGTCCTCCAGCTCGAACCGCAGCTCGCTGGAGTTGGTGAGGTTGCCGTTGTGGGCCAGCGCGAGGTGCCCGTCCCGAAAGCGCGCGAGCACCGGCTGCGCGTTCTCGATCGTGGACGAGCCCGTGGTGCTGTAGCGCGTGTGGCCGATGGCAGTCGAGCCGGTGAGCGTCGCTATGCTCTCCGGGCTGAACTTGTCCGACACCAGACCCATCGCCCGCAGGCTTCGCGCGGTGCCGTCGTCGCCGATCGCGACGATTCCCGCGGACTCCTGCCCGCGGTGCTGCAGCGAGTACAGCCCGAGGTGAGTCAGCGAGGCTGCGTCGGGATGTCCGCGTATGCCGAAGACGCCGCACATAGCCGGCTAGACCGTCGTCACGGCGGCCTGCTCCAGCACGGCCGCGCTCTCGATGCTGGCTTCCATGATCGCGGGGATCGCGTCGTGGTACGCTGCCGCGAGTCTCTCGAGCGGCGCCACCAGCGTGCGATTCTTCCCGTGCTTGATCTCGAGGCTCCGTGATCCGGCCCGCACTCGGCCAATCATCATCGGCGCCACCCGATGCTTTACCGCGATACGCGCGATCTCGCCCAGCGACGACTCCGGCGCCGTGATGACGATCCTCGCCTGCGCTTCGTTGTACAGCAGCTCTCGCAACGGGACGTCGTGCCACGCGGAGACATTGATTTCGGCGCCGACGAGGGCGGACCGGTCAGCGACGGCGCACTCCGCGAGCGCTACTCCGAGTCCGCCGTCGCTGCAGTCGTGCGCCGAGCGCACGTGGCCGCCGCGAATGCATTCGAGCAGGCACGCGATCGTGTCCCGCTCGAGGTCGGCGTCGCATTTCGGCGGAGCTCCCGCGACGATTCCGTGGATCCGCGCGAGATACTCGCTGCCGCCAAGGCCGTCCGCCGGCTCGCCGAGGATCTCCCCGAGGAGAACGATGACGTCATCGTCCACCGACCACGTCGCCGGCGTCACGTGCGCGACGTCGTCGATGAGGCCGAGCATGCCGATGACCGGCGTGGGGTACACGGCGCCCGACGGGCTCTCGTTGTACAGCGACACGTTGCCGCCGGTGACGGGCGTGTCCAGCGCGCGGCACGCCTCGCCGATCCCCGCGATCGCCTCGCTCAGCTGGAAGAAGTTCTCCGGCCGCTTCGGGTTGCCGAAGTTGAGGCAGTTGGTGATCGCGAGCGGCCGCGCGCCCGTGCACGCCACGTTCCGCGCGGCCTCGCACACGGCGGCGCGCGCGCCGTTTCTCGGCGAGAGGTACACGTAGCGGCCGTTGCAGTCGGTCTTTACGGCGATCGCGCGGTTCGACGCGCGCAGCCGCAGCACCGCCGCGTCGCCGCCGGGACCGATCACCGTGTTGGTGCGCACGGTGGAGTCGTACTGCCGGTACGCCCACGCCTTGCTGGCGATCGTGGGCGACGAGAGCATCCGCTCGAGCGTCCAGAGCGGGTCCTTCTCCTCGGGCAGCTCGGGAACGCCCGCCACGTCCGTCGCCCGGAGCCGAACGATCTCGTCGCTCTCGCGCGCCTCCGGCGAATAGCGAGGACAGTCCGTTACCAGGCGCGAGCCCGGAAACTCCGCGACTACGGTGTCGCCCTCGGTCACGCGGTACACCGGCTCCGCGATCACCTCGCCGATTACGGCAGCCGTGAGATCCCAGCGCGTGAGAATCTCGCTGACCGCGTCCTCGTGGCCACGCTTCGCGACGACGAGCATGCGCTCCTGCGACTCGCTCAACAGGATCTCGTACGGCGTCATTCCTTCCTCGCGCACGGGAACCTTGCTCACGTCGATCGTCACGCCCACCTCGCCGCGCTCGGCCATCTCCGCCGAGGAGGAGGTGAGACCCGCCGCGCCCATGTCCTGGATCGCGACGATGTGGCCGCTGCGGATCAGCTCGAGGCTCGCCTCCAGCAGCAGCTTCTCGGTGAACGGGTCTCCGACCTGAACGCGCGGGCGCTTCGCGTCGCTCGCCTCCGACAGATCCTCGGACGCGAACGACGCGCCGTGGATCCCGTCGCGGCCGGTGCGCGCGCCCACGGCGATGATGGGATTGCCGATCCCTTCGGCTTTGGCGGTGATCAGCTCGCTCTCCTTCATCACGCCCACGCACATCGCGTTCACCAACGGATTGGTCTCGTACGCGTCGTCGAACACGATCTCGCCGGCGACCGTCGGGATTCCGACGCAGTTGCCGTAGTCGCCGATGCCTTTCACGACGCCGGCGAACAGGTACCTGACGCGCGCGTTGTCCAGCGAGCCGAAGCGCAGGGAGTTGAGCATGGCGATAGGCCGCGCGCCCATCGTGAAGACGTCGCGCAGAATCCCGCCCACGCCGGTGGCAGCGCCCTGGTAGGGCTCGACCGCCGAAGGGTGGTTGTGCGATTCGATCTTGAACGCGACGGCGAGCCCGTCACCCACCGAGACCACGCCCGCGTTCTCCCCCGGGCCCTGGAGAACCTGGGGCCCTTCGGTGGGGAGCGTCTTGAGCAGCGAGCGCGAGTGCTTGTACGAGCAGTGCTCGCTCCACAGCGCGCTGATTATCCCCAGCTCGGTGAACGTCGGCTCGCGGCCGAGCATGCGCACCAGCCGCTGGAACTCGTCGTCGGTGAGGCCGTGCTCCGCGACGAGCGCGGAAGTGATGCGCGGGTCGCCGGGGCGCGGAGCAACCATCGTCACACGGCCATCCTCGCGAGCAGTGACTCGAACAGCGGGAGTCCGTCGGGCGGTCCGAGCAGCGGATCGACGGCGCGCTCGGGGTGCGGCATCATTCCGAGCACGTTCCCTTCGTCGCTGACGATCCCCGCGATACCGCGCATCGAGCCGTTGGGATTGGCATCGCCGGTGACCGCGCCGGCCGGGTCGCAGTAGCGGAATACGATGCGGTCGTCGTCCTCGAGCCTGCCGATTGTCGTCGAGTCCGCGACGTACCGGCCTTCGCCGTGCGCTATGGGGATCCGCAGCACCGCGCCCTGCTCGTACCCGGAGGTGAAGAGAGTGCCGGCGTTCTCGACGCGGAGGTGCACCGCGTCCGACACGAAGCGCATCCCCGCGTTCCGCACGAGCGCGCCCGGGAGCAGTCCCGCCTCGCACGCGATCTGGAATCCGTTGCAGATCGCCAACACCGGCCCTCCGCGGCGCGCGTGCTCCACGACCTGCCGCATGATCGGGCTGAATCGCGCTATCGCGCCCGCGCGCAGGTAATCACCGTAGCTGAATCCGCCCGGGAGCACGACGACGTCCACGCCCTCGAGATCTTCCGTCTTGTGCCAGAGGTACGTCGCCTCGGCCCGGAGCTGGTCGACCACGGCTCGATACGCATCGTAGTCGCAGTTGGACCCGGGAAACGTGACTATTCCGAATTTCACCTGTCTCTCCCCGTCTCTCGCTGCTCGCTGCTAGCTGCTGGCTGCTGGCTCATACCGGCACCGCCGACGTGATCTCGAAATCCTCCGTCACCGGATTGGCGAGCAGCTTCTCGCACATCTCCTGCACAGCGGTCTCCGCCTGCAGCGCGTCGGGCGCCTCGGTCTCGATGACGATGTGCCTACCGACGTGCACCGACTGCACGTGCTTGAAGCCGAGCGAGTGGAGCGCGTCGGTGATGGTGTCGCCCTGCGGATCGAGCAGCCCCGCCCGCGGGACGATGTGCACGGCGATCCGGTAGACGCGGTGCTTCATTCCGGTCCCGAGGAAAATGGCCGCGGGCCGGACTGACCGCCGCGCCCGTGCCGGCGGCGCCGGCGGCGCTTCCGCTGCGCGGCGAGCAGCTCCGGCTCCAGCAGCTCGCGGGTCTGCGGCTCTTCCGTGTCCTCGTCCTCGTCGCTGATGACGGGCGCGTCGCCGCTCGGCCGGCGGTCGATCAGCCCGTACACGACCGTCTTCACCAGGCCGTACAGCACGTAGAGAATGAGGGCGGGGAAGAAGAACTCCCTCGGCAGAAACAGCACGCCGAAGAAGGTCGATGCCACGACCAGCGACCCGATTATCTCGCTCGGCTTCCGGTAGCCCACCGTGGGAACCGCGGGATACGACACGTTGCTGATCATCAGGAACGCGAGCATGAGCATCAGGTAGCGGAGCACCATCTCCCACGGCAGATCGCCGATCATGGTGTTGCCGTACAGGTCCGTCTGGCTGAACCAGTAGTACGTCGCGAGCGTGACGCCCGCGGCGGGGCTCGGCAGGCCGTGGAAGTACTTCTTGGCGCGGCCGGCCTGCTCGACGTTGAACCGCGCTAGGCGGATCACCGCGCAGGCCGTGTACAGGAACACGAAGATCCAGTCCCAGCCGTCGCGGTTCAGCACCGCGAAGTACATGATCAGCGCCGGGGCGAGCCCGAACGAGATGGCGTCCACCAGCGAGTCGAGCTCCGAGCCGAAGCGCGAGCCCGTTCTCGTGGCGCGCGCGACGCGGCCGTCGAGCGCGTCCGCTATTCCGCCGAACACGACGTACAGCCCCGCCGTGCTGAACTCCCCGCGGGACGCCGCGACGATGGCGAAGATCCCGAAGAACAGGTTGACCAGCGTGAAGCCGTTCGGCAGCACGACCACCGCGCGCCGGACGCGGCGCTTCTCCCGGACTTCGCCGTCCGTCATCTGGCGGGGAGGTCCGCGAGGACGGTGACGCCGGCGTTGCTCGTCTCACCGGTGGAGACGCGCACCTTCGAGTCGGGCGGGATGAAGACGTCCACGCGGGACCCGAAGCGGATGATGCCCATTCGCTCGCCCTGCTTCACCTGCTGGCCTTCCTTGCTGTACGTCACGATCCGCCGCGCGATGAGGCCCGCGATCTGCCGCACGAGTACGCGGCCGCTCTTCGTCTCGAGCCCGACGGACATCTGCTCGTTTTCGAGGCTCGACTTCTCGGTGGCGGCGTTGAGGAATCTGCCCGGATTGTAGTGGACGTAGCGCACCGTGCCGTCCACGGGATACCGGTTCACGTGCACGTTGAAGACGTTCATGAAAACGGAGATGCGGATCGCCTTGCCGCCGATGAACGCCGGCTCGTCCACTTCGGTGATCATCACGATCTTGCCGTCGGCGGGGGAGACGACGATGTTCTCGCCGCGCTCGCCCGTCCGCTCGGGATCCCGGAAGAAGTACGCGACCGAGAGCGCGAGCACGGTGAGCGCGAAGGCCACGAGCCACAGCGTCCAGGACCTGCGCGCCAGCGCGAAGGCGTACGCCGTCGCGGCCAGCGCGGAAGCGATGCCGATGAAAGCGAGCCCCTCGCGGGCGAAGTTCACCCGGGCGTGCCCGGAAGCGCGCTGCCCGTGAGGCGCTGGAATATTTCGAGATATCGGCGGCTCATCGAATCAATGACTTCGGTCGGAAGAGGAGGGGGCGGCGGATCGCCGTTCCAGCGGCCGGCGGTCTTCTCCCGCTCCAGATGATCGCGCAGCGGTTGCTTGTCGAGACTGGGCGGCGCAGCGCCTTCCTCGTATCCGTCCGCGGGCCAGAAGCGCGAGCTGTCGGGGGTGAGCACCTCGTCCACTAATATAACCCGCCCGTCGACCTCTCCGAACTCGAGCTTGGTATCGGCGATGATGATGCCGCGCGACTCGGCGTGGGCGCGGCCACGCTCGTACACGAGCCGCGTCAGCCTTTCCAGCTCGGCGATGCGCTCGGCGCCCACGATGGCCGCGGCACGCGAGCGGGTGATGTTCTCGTCGTGTCCCGTCTCGGCCTTCGTCGCCGGGCTGAACAGCGGCGGCTCCAGCTTCGAGCTCTCTTTGAGCGACGGCGGCAGCGGTTCGCCGGCCAGCGTCGAATGCGCGCGGTATTCCTTCCACGCGGAGCCGGCGAGGTAGCCACGGATCACGCACTCGATCGGAAATACGTCGGCCCGCCTCGACAGCATCGCGCGGCCTGCGATCGCGTCCCGGTGAGGCGCCAGCGAGGGGACTGCCGAGATTATCTCGTCAGCGTCGGCCGTGAGCATGTGGTGCGGAACCTCGTCTCCCAGGCGCCGGAGCCACCACGCCGTGAGCTGGGTGAGCACCGCCCCCTTGTGCGGCACTGCTTCCCGCATGACGACGTCGAACGCGCTGACCCTGTCGGTGGCGACGAGGAGCAGCCGGTCCGGCCCCGCCTCGTACACGTCCCGAACTTTCCCCTGGCGCAGCAACGGGAGAGGAAGATTTGACTGAAGAAGAGGCATAGGGAATAGTGACAATCGTGAACCAGTGACCAGCGGAACGGCAGTTACTAATCACTAATCACTAATCACTAATCACCGTCGTTCTCAGACTCGGATTTCGTCTGCGGTTTTCTCCGGCGCCGCTCCGGCGAGCAAGGGCTCCACCACCTCGGCGAGGAAATCGTCCACCTGCTGCGGCGCCCGTCCGACGAATCGCTCGGGCGCGAGCGCGCCGCGCAGGTCGTCCATCGGCACCCCGTACTCCGGATCGGCCGCCAGCCGGTCGAGCATGTCGTTGCTGTCAGCGCCGTCCTTCATGGCGCGCGCGGCGGCCAGGCTGTGCCGGCGGATCACCTCGTGCGCGACCTGCCGGTCGCGACCCGCGCGCACCGCCCGGATGATCAGCTCCTCGGTCGCCATGAACGGCAGCTCCCGGTCGATGCGCCGCCGGATCTGCAGCGGGTAGATCTCCATGCCCGTCACGATGTTGGCCATCAGCAGCAGGATCGCGTCGGTCGCCAGAAACGCCTCCGGAATCACGATGCGCCGGTTGGCGCTGTCGTCCAGCGTCCGCTCGAGGAACTGCGTGCTGTGCGTCTGATGCGCGTTGGACTCGAGCGAGATGACGAACCGGGCGAGCGACGCGATCCGCTCCGCGCGCATCGGGTTCCGCTTGTACGCCATGGCGGACGACCCGACCTGATCCTGCTCGAACGGCTCTTCCAGCTCGCCGAAGGTCTGCAGCATGCGGATGTCGCCGCTGAACTTCGCGGCGCTCGCCGCGATGCCGGAAATCACGCCCAGCACCCAGGCGTCCAGCTTCCTCGTGTAGGTCTGGCCGGTCACGCCCAGCGCGGACGGGAAATCCATCCGCGCGGTCACCCGCCGCTCCAGCTCGCGCACTTTCTTGTGGTCGCCTTCGAAGATCTCGAGGAACGATGCCTGCGTGCCCGTCGTGCCTTTCACGCCGCGGAAGGGGAGCATCTCCCGGCGGTGATCGAGGTCCCGGAGATCGAGCACCAGGTCCTGCAGCCAGAGCGTCGCGCGCTTGCCGACAGTAGTGAGCTGCGCCGGCTGGAGATGGGTGTAGCCGAGCGCGGGCTCGTCGCGCCACTCGCGCGCGAACGCCGCGAGCGAGCGGATGATCTGGAGCAGCTTGCCGCGGAGGAGGTCGAGCCCGCGCCGCATCAGAATCAGGTCGGCGTTGTCGGTGACGAACGCGCTGGTCGCCCCGAGATGGATGAACGGCTTCGCCGCGGGCGCCGCGTCGCCGAAGGCGTGGATGTGCGCGACCACGTCGTGCCGGAAGCGCCGCTCGTACGCGGCCACGGCGTAGAAGTCGATGTCGTCGAGCCGGTCGCGCATCTGCGCGATTGCCTCGGCGGGAATCTCCACGCCCAGCTCCTGCTCCGACTCCGCGAGCGCCAGCCAGAGCCGCCGCCACATCCCGTACCGGGTGCGCGGCGACCACAGCTCCAGCATCGCCGACGATGCGTACCGGTCCGCCAGCGGGGAGGAGTAGCGATCGTACTCGGTCATCTTACGCGGAAATAAGTGTGGCCCAGCTGCCCACTCCGCTCGAACCAGACCTCGATCACGCTGCGGCCGGCGAAATAATTGATCGCGCGCGCCGCGTCCTCCGCCGAAGCGATCCGCGCGTTGTTGATCTGGAGCAGGACGTCGTCGCGCTCGATCCCTATCTCGGCGGAGACTCGCTCGCTGATGTTCACCACGAGCGCTCCGCTCGTGCTGCGGATCCGGCGGCTCTCGCGGATCTGCGGCGACAGGGTCACGAGCTGAATCTCCTGCAGCACCGCTACGCGCGGGGCCGTGACCTCGGGGAGATCGGTGATCCGGAGGGAGACCGGCAGCTCGCGGCCGCCGCGGCGGAGCACGAGCGGCACCGCGTCGCCCACGCGGAAGTCGAGGCGCGCCGCCTGCCAGTCGTAGGGATTCCGCAGCGCCCGGTCGCCCGCCCGGAGTATCTGGTCGCCGGCCCTGACGCCGGCACGGTCCGCGGGCGATCCCGGCACGACGCTGCGCACTACGACTCCGGCGCTCAACATCTCGCGCGGGTTGGTCCCGGGAGCGACGACGCGCACGTTGATTCCGTCCCACGGCTGGCGGATCACGCCGTGCGCGAGCAGGTCTTCCATGACGCGCTTGGCCCGGTCGATCGGAATGGCGAAGCCGAGACCGACGGAGCCGCCCGACGGAGAGAAGATGGAGCTGTTCACGCCGATCACCTCGCCGGACGCGTTGATCAGCGGACCGCCGGAGTTCCCCGGATT
>JANLGX010000175.1 GCA_024654005.1 Gemmatimonadaceae bacterium
CATCCGGCCGCTCGTACCGGACGTGTACATCATCAGGCAGGCCGTGGACGGGTCCACCTGCGCCGCGGCGGCGAGAAACGCGCCTGCGGCCGCGGCCGAGGCACCGCCGGCTCCGCGCTCGAGCGCGTCGGCGAACGCCAGAACCCGCGTCAGGCTGCCGGCCGGAGCCGCGTCGCGGTCCGCCCCCGTCAGCGGATCCAGCGTGATCAGCGCGCGCACCGTCTGCGGCACGCACGCCCGCATGAGCTGCTGGCGTCCGGCCACGACGAGGACCGTCGGATCGGCGTACTCGATCAGGTCGCGAAGCTGCTCGCTGGAGTAGCCCGCGAAGATCGGGACGTACGTCGCGCCGAGGCACATCGTCGCAAGCTCGACGACCAGCAGCTCACCGCGATTCGGCGAGACTGACACGACGCGCGTGTTCTCTCCCACGCCCGCCTCCGACAGAAAGCGTCCGAGCGTGACGACGTCGTCCAGGCATTGCTTCCAGCTGACTCTATGGAACGTTCCGTCGCGCCTGACGCCATACATGGCGTGACCCGGAAGCCGGGCCGCGTTGCGCGCCAGCATCCCGCCCACCGACTCGCGCTCGCCGACCGGCCGCAGCCGCGAGTAGATGGTGTTGCCGTCCCGGACGGCGGCTGCGCCGAGGCTCATGGCTGGCCCAACTCCGCCATGTCGGCCGTGTCCTCCGTATCGTGCGCCTCGCACGCGGCGAAGGCCGCGAGCGCGGCACCGAACGCGCCCATCTCCTGGGGGTGGGGCGGCACGACCACCTCGCCCCGGCACGCTGCATCGATCAGCTCCACCATGATCGGGTGGTATGCGACCACTCCCCCCGTCGGCACGATCTTTCCTTCGAGTACGTCCATCGACACGATGCGCTTGAGGAGCGACCGGTAGGCCGCCATGGCCAGATCCGCCGGCTGCTTCCCGCTGCGGATGAGCGTCAGCAGCTCGGTTCCGGCGAACACCGTGCAAAAGCTCGAGAGCTCGAGGTTCTCGGTCGATCCGCGGCCGAGCGCGTTCAATTCGTCGACTCGGATCCCGAGCCGCAGCGCGATCTCGTCGAGGAAGCTCCCCGTGCCGGCCGCGCACTTCCGGTTCATGCGGTGCGACAGACGGCGCCCGGCGGCATCGAGCCGGATGACCTTCGCGTCCTGCCCGCCGATGTCGATCACGACGAGCGGGCCCTGGACGAAGTGCGCCACGCCGCGCCCGTGACAATCGAGCTCCGTGCGCGATCCGTCAGCGAACGGAATCGTGTTCCGGCCGAAGCCGGTGGACCATACCGCCTTGATGTCGGCGCGCGCGCGTCCGCTGTTGGCCAGCGCCGTCTCGTAGGCGCGCTCGGCCGCCGCGGTCAAGTCCGCGCCGGACCGCGTGACCGCTGTACCGAGCACCTCGCAATCCCCGTCGATGACGACCGCCTTCGTCGTCCAGGATCCGCTGTCGAGGCCGGCGTAGTACGGCATCAGCGCGGACCTCTTGCCGCGGTCGCCACGCGCGCGTCGGTCAGCTGCTCGACGAACCCCTCGATGTTCGTGCGCGCCTGCTCGTCGGAGAAACACCGCAGGTCGTTCACGTCGCCGTCGAGCACGAGGGTCGGGATCCCCAGGCGCTCGGTGATGCGGCCGGGCATGCCGTAGCGCGTGTTCGAGTTGCTCGAGCACGTCCGGCAGTCGTGGAAGATCACGCCGTCGACGTCGTAGAACTCCACCATGCGGGCGATGTACCGCTCCTTCGGCGCTTCGGAGCGCACGATGAACAGCTCGAGCAGGGCGCGGGAAACGGACCGCCACGGGTCGGCGGGGTCGAGGCCGGCGAACGCCCAGCTGTTGCAGTACGTCGAGGCCACGACCGCCGTATCGAACTCGGCGAACATCGTGGACAGCGCCCGCAACCGCCCCCAGACGGGCATGCCGTCCCAGTACAGGCGCAGCGTCTCTCCCGGCACGGCTCCCACGCGGCTCTCGACGCGCTGCCGCAGCTCGGCCAGCAACTGTCTGTAGTACGCGGGAGCGTCCTCGGTGCCGCGCAGCACCACGGCCGGTCCCATGTGGATGGTGCCATCGAAGAACGTCAGCGGTGCCGGGCGCGCCGAGGCGGTCTCGAGACAAGCGCCCCACAGATCCGCCGTGTCCCTCGACGCGCGCGTGGCACTCGCCAATCGCGCGTCGTCGAGCCGCGCGCCCGCGATCTGCTCGAGGGGCGCCACCAGCGATTCGAGCTGCTTCGTCACGGCGTCGATGTCGCGTTCCGTGACGTCGTCGATCGCGCGCGGAGAGTGCAGGCCGATGACGGGAACGCCCAGCTCGCGCCCGTACCATTCGAACCAATCGCGCACGTCCCGGCACTGGTTGGTGTTGAACACGAGCACGTCCGGTTTCGGCGCGCGCTCCAGGCCGTACGCCTTGAGCGGCGACTCGCCCGCGAGGTACGCGCCGATGTCGCTCGTGAGGTACGAGCAGATGTCCTGCGAGTACCCCTGCGCGTGAGCCAGGGGCAGGTACCGGTTGGCCGTGCGCGCGGCGCCCATGATCGCCGCGTGGTTCTCGGGAAAGTGCACCGCGAATCCCAGCGCGCGCAGCAATTCCGCCGGTCCGACGCTGGTGCACCACGCCACGGGCGCGGTCCCGCGGAGCGCGGCATCCGCCAACGAGCGGTAATACGCGTCCATGGTGGCCCGCAGCGCGGTCGTGCTGGCGAGCTCGGTCAATACAGCGCTCCTCCCGCGTGGTCCACCACGCGGAGCACGGGACGTCCGCCCCGCTCACTGAAGGCTGCGAGCGCGGCGCCGAATGCGCCAGTGTAGATGGGCTCCGGGAGCGTGGTCACCCGCAATCCCAAGAGAGACTCCAACGCGCGGAGCACGCCGGGGAAATACTCCGCCACGCCGCCGGACACCACGACGGGGTCCGTGAAGGAGCCCAGCTCCAGCACGCGCTGCGCGACGGACCGTACGCAGCCCAGCGCCACCTGCTCGCGGGTGGCGCCCTCCCGCAGGCGCTCGAGCACTTCGGACGCGGAAAACACCGAGCAATAGCTGGTCACGACCGCCGCGTCTCCGGCGGCCGCGTCGGCCAGCTCGTCGAGCTGCGCGGCGCCGACGTCGAGGCGACGCGCCGCGAGAGTGAGAAAGCTCCCGACTCCCACGGCGCACCGCCGCATGCCGCGGGCTCCCGTCTGGCCTCCCGTGGCGTCCACGGCGATCACGTGCGGATCGCCCCCTCCGATGTTCGCCAGCGTCATGGCGTGTGGCATGTGGTGGAACGCGCCCCGTGCATGCGCCGCGGATTCCATGACGGTCACCGTCGCGCCGGGAACGCTCGCCATGCCGAACCCCGTAGCGCCGACGCCTGCCAGCTCCTTGAGCCGGCTGCCCGCATCATGGAGGGCCGCGGTCAGCGCCTCGTATGCGCAGACCTGGAAGTAGCCGCGCGTGGGGAGCACCGAGCGGCCGAGCGTGCGGCCGGCGTCCGTTATCACCACGGCCTTCACGCACTCCGTTCCGACGTCCACTCCCGCCGCGATTCCGCTCGAATTGTCGGGCATCGCTAACTCCGCCTCGCGGCCATCGGCTCGCGCGCGGCGAGGCGGGCGGGCCGCAGCTCGTACCGCTCCAGGAACTCCGCGAGCTGCTGCTCCATGCGATCGGCCGAGAAGAGCCGGTCGTCATGCGAGTCGGACTCGATCACCAGCGCCGGCACGCCAGTCTGCTGCTCGGTGCGGACGGCGAGACCGTAGCGCACGTGGCCCCCTTCCGGTGTCGTGCGCGAATCGTGGAAGACCGCGGCATCGACGCCAAACTGCTCGAACCTGGAGGCGAGAAAATCACTCTGGTACCGCTGCGAGCGGTTGCCGAACACGCCGGCGTAGGTCCGCGCGACGCTCTCGATCGGATCGAGCGCGTCGAGTCCCGGGAGCGTGAACGTATCGCAGTCCGTAGCGGCGACGATCGAGACGCCGTGATCGGCGAAAATCCGGGTGACGGGTCGCAAGGCGCTCCAGACCGGCGGACCGTCCCAGTAGAACCGGTGCCGCTCGCCAGGCACCGCCGCGATGCCGTTCGCGACGCGCTCCTCGACTTCGCTCTTCAGCAGGCGGTAGTACGCGGCCGCCTCCGGTGTCCCGCGAAGCAGGACCATCGGCGTCATGTGCGTCAGCATGTCGCCGAACGTCAGCGGAGCGGGCACGGTGCACGCGAGCTCGAGCACATCGCCCCAGAGCCGTGCCGCCTCCACCGTGTGCGCCACGGTCTCGCTGAGGCGATCCAGGAAGAGCGTGAGACCGGTGGCAAGCTCAATCTGCTCGACGAGCCGGAGCAGCTGCTCGGTCGCCCCGTATGCCTCGGAGCTGCCCATCTTGTCCACCGCCGGGGGCGGGCACAGTCCCGCGACCGGGACGCCGAAGTGCGCGCCGTAGAACTCGAACCAGCGCGGCAGCTCCTGGCCGGTGTTGGTCGAATACACGGCGACATCGCACCGCGGCGTTCCCCGCGTTCCATCGGTCGCGGCGAGCGGACCGTCGGACAGCAGCGCTCCGATGTCCGTGCGCATCGCCGAGCTGGAGAACGGAGAGAAGCCTTCGGCGGACGCGAAAGCCATGTACCGGACTGCCTCGTGCCGGGCTCCGATGCGCGCTGCGCGGTTCTCCGGAAACCAGGGAACGATGCCGAGCGCGCGAACGATCTCGACCGGAGCCAGGCATGACGTCGCGGCGACGAAGCGGTCGGGGTCGGCGGACGCGGCGGCCAGGTCGCGGTGGTAGGCCCGAATGATCTCCCGCAGCCTGCGCGTGCTCTCGAGAGCGGGTACCTCCTGCCGGTTCCACGGCTCGGACCCGGCGGAGCCCGGGGTCCCGCGGCTACCCGCGGCCGCGCGCTTCGACACAGATGCGGCGTCGAGTCCCAGCGCGCGCGAGACTCTCTGCCGGTTGAGAAACTTCTGCCGCTCGCGCGAATGCACGAACCGCACGAGCGCCGCGTTGTGCGGCGCGCGGAGCCCGAGTCGCCCGGCCTCCGCGACCACCGCGCCGTTGAGCGCATCTATCTCCGTCCGCACTCCGCGCGCGAGGTCCTGCCACATCGTCGGGCGGTTGTTCCCGAGCGCGGCGAGCGATCCGAGCAGCGGCCGGAACGGATCCTCCTCATCGACGATCGGAACGCCCCGCGCTCGCATGACGGCGACGATCTCCGCGCACAGGTCGCGGATGAACGCCAGCAGGTCCTCGTCGCCGAGGATCTCGCGGCAGGTGAGTCCGGTAATGGCCGATACCGGATTGATCGCCGCGTTGTGCAGCAGCTTCTGCCACACCGCATGATCGATGTTCGCGACGACGGCGGTATCGAGCCCGGCCGCGCGGAACATCCCGCCGATCGCGTCGATCGCCGGCGTCACGACGCCGTCGAAGGGGGCGATCTGGATCGGCTTGATTCCGGCGCGGAACTGCAGACGCCCGGGCCCGACGTGCTGCACGCTGTGATAGGTGATGCCGCACAGCACGCGCTCAGGGCCGACGAGACCGGCCACTAGCTCCGCGTTGCCGACGCCGTTCTGCATGGACAGGAAGAGCGTAGCCGCGCGCGCGGCCGGCAGCGCGGCCTTCACCGCGTCCTCGGTCTGATACGTCTTCACCGCGATGAAGACCAGGTCGAAGGGCTCGAGCCCTTCCAGCGAAGTGACGACGCGCAGGGGAACCGTGATGGACTCGCCGCCTCCGGACCGCGCAATCTGCAGTCCGTCCGTGTTGAGCTGATGCGCGCGCGCGGCGTTCACCTCGAGGAGTGTCACATCCTCGCCTGCTTTCGTGAGCATTGCTCCCACGAGCCCGCCCAGCGCGCCCGCTCCGACGATGAGAACCCTCATCGCTCCAACCGCTCCCGCTCGCCCGCGCCGGTCATCGATTCTTCCACGCGGGTTGACGCTTCTCGAAGAACGACGCGAGCCCTTCGCGCACGTCTTCCGTGGCCATCAGCTCGCCGAGGAAGGCGTCCTCGGCGGCGCGGCGTGCCCGCTCGAACGGCTGACCGAACAGCGCGCGCGTCAGCCGCACGTTCATCCGCAGCACGAGCGGGCTCGCGCGCCGCAGGTCGGCGAGCACGCCTTCCACGGCCGCCGGCAGCTCCGCCGACGCGACCACGCGCGACACGAGCCCCAGCGCGAGCATCTCGGCTGCCGTGTAAGTGCGGCCCGTGCACGTGATCTCGAGCGCGCGGCCCAGCCCAACGCGCGCCGGCAGTGCCGTCACTCCGACCGGCGCGAAGAAGCCGAGCCTGATCTCCGGCTGTCCGAAGGTGGCGCGCTCGCTGGCGAGGAGGATGTCGGCCATCAGCGCCAGCTCGAACCCGGCTCCCAGCGCGGCTCCGTCAACCGCCATCACCAGCGGCAGCTCGCTCGCGCCCAGTACCCGGAACAGCCGGCTGAAGGCGGCGATCATCCCGGGCGCCTGTTCCGGCCGGTGCTCGCCGATGTCCGCGCCCGCCGAGAAGGCCTTGCCTTTCGCCGACAGCGCGATCCCGCACAGCGACCGGTCCGCCTGCGCAAGCTCGAGGGCGTCGGCGAGCTGCAGCATCGCCGCCGCCGTCAATATGTTGAGCGGCGGCGCGTCCAGCGTCACGAACGCGATGCCCTCGCGCACCTCGTAGCCGATGCAGCGCGCAGCGGCGGGCGCGGGATTCACGGCCGGCTCGTGCGTGGCCCGCGCGCTCATGCCAGCTGCCCTCCATCCACCCTGATCACCTCTCCGGTAATGTGCCGGGAGGCTTCGCTGCACAGGAAGACGACCACGCGCGCCACGTCCTCCGGCTCGGCCATCCGCCCGAGCGGAGTGTCGGCGAGCGCGCTCTCGAGGACAGCGGGCGGAAGGTTCGCCGTCATCCCGGTTCGCACCATGCCGGGAGCGATGCAGTTCACGTTCACTCCTTTTGGGCCGAGCTCGCGCGCGAGCGTGCGGGTGAGCGCTATGATCCCGGCCTTCGACGCCGCGTAATTCGACTGCCCGGCCTTGCCGCGCAGGCCGTTGACGGACGCGATGTTCACTATCCGCCCGTGCAGCTGCTTTCGGAACGGGCCGGCTACCGCGCGACAGTACGCGAAGCAGCCCTTGAGATTGACGTCGATCACCTGATCCCACTGCTCTTCCGTCATCTTCCAGCTCAGCGCGTCGCGCGTGATTCCGGCATTGCACACGAGATGATCGATCCGTCCGAGCGCATCGACCGCGGCCGCGACCGTCCGCTCCGCGCCGGCGAAATCGGACACGTCGGCGCGAATCGCGATGGACCGCCTCCCCTCATCACGCAGCTCTCCGGCTAGGCTCTCCGCTTCGGCGAACGCCCCGAATTCGACGAGCGCCACGTCGCAGCCCGCGCGCGCGAGCTCGCGCACGATCGCCGCGCCGATGCCCCGTCCGGCGCCGGTCACCAGCGCGGCCTGTCCCGAAAGCGCGAGATTCATCGTGTCCGCGGCTCTTAGGCGAGTCCGGCGCCGCAGCTGCCGCAGTAGCTGAACCGCTCCGGAATTCCCTTTGCCCCGCACTTGCCGCATACCTTGCCGTACGGGCCCCAGAGAAACTCGCTGCTGCCCTCTCCCGCGGCTTTGCGGCGCAGCCCCATGAAGTCCACCTTCCGCTTCTCGACGAAAGCCTGCATCCCCTCGTACGGCTCGAGGGTCGTGAAGTGCGTCGACAGCCAGTCGCGCGCGTGGCCGACCGTGGCGTGCCACGACGCCTCTTTCCAGTAGTTCACCTGCTGCTTGGTGTACCGGGTGCACTCGGGAAACTTCTCGAGCAGCTGGCCGACGAGCGTGGCGACTTCCTCGTCGAGCTTGGCGCGGGGCACGACGCGATTCACCAGCCCCCATTCGAGCGCTTTCGCCGCGGGAATCCGCGGATTGAGAAACAGCATCTCGCGCGCGCGGCGATCGCCCACGTGGATCGACAGCCATTGGGTCGCGCCGCCGCAGGCGACGCTTCCGACGCTCGTTCCCACCTGGGCGAGGTAGGTGTCGTCGGCCATCACGGCGAGATCGCACGCCAGCTGAGTCTCGTTGCCGCCGCCGACCGCGATCCCGTTGATGCGCGCGATCGTCACCTTGCCGCTCCGGAGGATGCTCTCGATGTACTTGGCGAACAGCCCCATGTACTTGAAGTAGTCGTGCGGACTCCTGGTGTAGACGTTCGCGTATTCTTTTACGTCGCCGCCGGTGCAGAACGCCTTGTCGCCGGCGCCGGTAAGCACGATCACCCCGACGTTGTCGTCGTTCGAGGCGTCGTCGATGGCGGTGATCAGCTCCTGCAGCGTGGATGTCGTGTAACAATTGAACGACTCGGGCCGGTTGATCGTGATGCGGCCCACCCAGTCCTTCTTCTCGTACAGGATGTCCTTGAAGCCAAACCCGGCGGCGTCTTTCGGAGCGAAATAGTTCGTCATCGATGTTCCTCTGGCAGCCCTATGATGTTCAGCGCGCGTCGACTTTCAGCACGATCGCGGCGGCGCTGTCGCCCGCGGCACAGCCGGTGAACAACCCATAGCCTCCGCCGAGGGTCACCAGGTCCTCGATCAGCTCCATTATCGAGCGAAGCCCGGTCGGTCCCTGGGGGTGTCCCCACACGAGCGAGCACCCGTGCCGGTTCATTCGCTCGGCGTCGAACTTCAGCTCGCGGACGAAGTACACGTCGTTCACGGCGAACGCGGTGTGGGTCGTAACGCTCGCGAGGGCGCTCGGTTTGATCCCAGCGCGGTCGAGCGCGAGCTGCGCGGCGGGAACGACCGCCATCGGCATGAAGCTCTTCTTCACGCGCGCCTGCCCGTAGGAGAGGAGCTGTACGTCCACGTTGCCGTCGGGCGCCAGCGAGCGGGCGCGCTCGCGCCCCGCCGTGAGCAGCATGGCGGCGTTCCCGTCGGCGGGGTGCGTCTGTGTGCCATACGTGACCGTACCGCCTTCGAGAACCGGCCGGAGTCCGGCAAGTCCCGCAGCCGTCGTAGGGAAAACCCCCTCGTCTCCGGTTACCGTCGCGAGGACCTTCTTCCCGCGCGCGTCCCTGACTTCCACCGGATTCAACATGTAGCGGTCGAAAAACCCGCCGCCCGCACGAGCGGACTCGTACTGCCCATACCTGAGCAGCGCGATCTCGTCCTGCGCCTCGCGCGTGATCCCGGCCTCGCGCGCCACGTTCTCCGCCGTCTGGAGCATGGATCCCTTGGCGTAGGGATCGTGGCCGAAGCTGTCGAGCACGATGTTCTCCGACTCGCCGGTGCCGCCGGGAGCCGCCGGGTTCGGGTAGAACACGTGCGGCCCGTTGCTCGTGCGGTCCGCGGTAGCGGCGAGATAGGTACGCGCGCCGTTCGACTCGAGCTCCTGCGCGCCCTGCACCACGCAGCGCACCGAAGTCGCGCACGCCTGATTGATCGTCGGCCCGCCCACGTGCCCCAGACCGGCGAGTCCCGCGAACCACGGCGCGCCGTAAAAGGAGTGCTTGCTCGCGACGGTCGTGCCGAGACACATGCCGTCGATCTCGGTCGCGGCGATACCGCGCTCCGACAGCGCTCGCGCCGCCATCTCGGCGGCGAACGGTATCGGCGGCAGCGCGGCGAACGAGCCCTGCCACGCGCTGAAGGGTGTGCACCAGTATCCGCCGTACGGAATCCAGACATCGTTGAACTGCACGCACAACCTCCTGAGTGAAGTACCGGAAAGCGCGCGCGGCGCCCCCGGATCAGCCGCTTCGTTTCGTGCCCTTGAGTCCGTGCAACAGCATATCGCGCATCTCCCGTCCTATCTGCTCGACCGAACCGTGCCGCGCGGGGTCGTACCACATGAAGATCCAGTTCAGCATTCCAAAGATGTACAGCGAGGCGTGCCGGCTCTGGCGGGTCTCCCTCGCGCCCGCCGCCGGCCCGTCGATCACCTGCGCGACCACGGAGGCCATGAGCCTGTAATACCGGCGCCGGATCTCCTCCGCTAGCTTGTACGGCTTCGGGCCGAGCGACTCGAGCTCGAACGTGCACACCTTGAGCTCGTTGGTGTGCCGCGAGTAGAACTGGAGATGGCCGGTGAGCAGCCGCTCGAGCCGCTCCTCGGGCGTGCCCGGTTGCTCGGCGATCTTTTCCTGCTGCTCGAGCAGCGCCGCGAACGTGCGGTACTGCAGCTGGAAGAGAAGATCTTCCTTGCTCGCGAAGTAGTGGTATAGTCCGGCCAGGCTCATGCCGAGAGCAGTGCTCAGCTCGCGCATGGTCATCGCGTTGAACCCGTTCTTCGCGATGAGCGCGGCCGCCTTGCTCAGCAGACGGTCCAGCTTCTTCTGCGAGGACGGGCGGACGAGCCGGGACGGCCGGATATCGTCGATCGGCGCTATGCGCGGCGCGCTCACGCGGGCACTCCGCCGGCCGCGGTGTGTCCGGCTAGGCCGGGCAGAGTCTCTCCGGGAGGCGCCGCTACTCCGTCGGCCGGGGCGCGGGCGGCAAGGCCGCGCAGAATCTTCTCCGGAGACGCGGGCAGCTCCGTCACGCGGACGCCGCACGCATCGTAGATAGCGTTGGCGATGGCGCCGAGCACGGGCACCAGCGACCCCTCTCCGACTTCCTTCGCGCCGAACGGTCCATTGGGCTCGAAGCTCTCCACCGCCGCGGTATGGATCTCGGGTGTCTCCTGCATCGTGGGGATCAGGTAGTCGTGGAGGTTGGGGTTCATTGCGCTCCCTTTCGAGTCGAACAGTGTATCCTCGAGCAGCGTCTCGCCGAGCCCCATGACGATCGAGCCTTCCACCTGTCCGTGGAACGTCACGGGGTTGATGACCGTGCCCGCGTCGCTGAAGTCCGTCACGCGATCCACGGACACCTGCCCCGTTTCCAGATCCACCGTGACCTCCGCGATCACGGTCGAGAAGCTGTACGCCGGCGACGTGCCGACCGCGCCTCCCTTGAAGTCGCCGCCGAGATCCTTCGGCGGTTGATATGATCCCGTCCCGACGAGGGGGCCGTGCCGACCGAACGCGAGCCGCGCGGCGGCCGCCCATTCCATCTCGACGGCGGGCTCGTCCCGCACGAAGATGCGTCCGCCCCGCGCGACGAGCGACGCGGCATCGCGCGACAGCTCGCCGGCGGCGATCGCCAGCACCTGCGCGCGGACCTTGGCCGCCGCGCGCTGCACCGCGTGCCCGGCCATGAGCGTCACCCGGCTCGAGTACGAGCCCAGATCCAGCGGGCTCGTCGTCGTGTCGCAGTCCGCCAGCCAGACCCATTCGTACGGCACGCCCAGCTCTTCCGCGGCCATCTGCACGAGCACGGTGTCGGACCCCTGCCCGATCTCCGCCGCGGCTATGTGCAGCGACACGCCGGTGCCGTCTTCGTGCACGCGGATGACGGCGTTCGAGTGCGGAAAGTCCGACCGGTAGATGGGATACCCGGCGCCCGAGACGAAGCCGCCGCAGCCGACGCCGATTCCCTTCCCGCGCGGCAGCTTGCCCTTCTTCTCCGGCCACTTCGAGGTGTCGCGCGCGCGGAGAAGCGTCGCCGTGAACTCGCAGGAGGAGATGTCGAGCGCGTTGCATGTGCGCGTATTCGGCAGCGTCGCGTTCCTGAGCCGGATGTCGATCGGATCGAGCCCGATGTCCTCCGCGATCATGTCGAGCAGCGATTCGAACGCGAACCGCGGCTGCGGCACGCCGTGGCCGCGGAACGCGCCGGACGCCGGCAGATTGGTGTAGACGCGCGTCCCCTCGTAGCGGTAGTTCGGCATCCTGTACAGCGTGGGCAGCATCGAGCCCGCGTAGTACGCCGTAATCACGCCGTACGACGTGTACGCGCCGCCGTCCAGCACGACGCGCTGCTCCACGGCCGTGATCGTGCCGTCGCGCTTCACGCCGATCTTGAGGTCGATGTACTGCTTGTGACGGCCGCGAAAGTGCTTGAACATCTCTTCGCGCGAATACTCCATCATCACCGGCCTGCCGGTGCGCTTGGCGAAGATCGCGGAGCAGTAATCGAGTGGAGTCGCCTCGGCCTTCGCGCCGAACCCGCCGCCCACCGGCGGCCGGATCACGCGAATGTTCCCCATCGGCATGCCGAGCATGCGCGAGAGCGAGCGGTGGACGTAGTGCGGCGTCTGCGTCGAGGTCCAGATGGTGAGCCGGTCCGCGTGGTTCTCCCAGCGCGCGAGCGCCGCGTGCGGCTCCATCGGGGCCTGGTACGTGCGGTTCCCGACGAACCGCTGCTCGCGTATGTGGTCCGCGTCGGCGAATCCCTTTTCCACGTCGCCGAAGTGCCAGTCCACCCGCGTGTTGACGTTGCCGGCGTAGCGCGGCTTCTCGGGGTGAATCACCGGCGCGCCCGGCGCCATCGCCGCCTCCGGGTCGAACACGGCCGGCAGCTCCTCGAGCTCCACCTCGATCAGCTCTATCGCCCGCAGCGCCGTCTCCTCGTCCACAGCGGCCACGGCGGCGATCTCGTCGCCCACGTAGCGAACGCGGTCACTGGCGAGAAGCTGCTCATCCTCGCGCGCGGGGCTGACACCGTACCACACGGCCGGCACGTCGGCGGCGGTCAGCACGTCCACGACGCCCGGCAACGCGCGCGCCCGGGACACGTCGAGCCGCGTGATGCGCCCGTGCGCGATGGGGCTGCCGAACATCTTGCCGTACAGCATCCCGGGGAGCCGCAGGTCGGCGGTGTACTTGGCGCGCCCGGTGACCTTGTCGGGCCCGTCGTAGCGCGTGACGCCGCGGCCCACGACCGCGTGGTCGCGCTCCTGGTCGCGCTCGCCGTGCGCGCGCGGCAGCGCGTCGAGCGGCACTCCATCGTGCTCCCTCCATCCCTCGACCGCGCTGACCATGCGGCCGTAGGTGCCGCACCGGCAGAGATTCCCGCTGAGCGCGGCCTTGATGTCGTCGCGCGACGGGTCGGGGTCGCGGTCGAGCAGCGCTTTCGCCGACATCAGCGCGCCGCTCGTGCAGTAGCCGCACTGGAGCGCGCCGTGCTTGACGAACGCCTTCTGCAGCGGGTGCAGATCGCCGCCCCGCGCGAGTCCCTCCACCGTCGTGACCGTCTTTCCGTCGGCGGCCGCGGCGAGCATCAGGCACGACGCCACCGGCTCCCCTTCCACCTGCACCGTGCACGCGCCGCAGTCCCCCGCGCCGCACCCCCGCTTCGCTCCGGTGAGCCCGAGATCGTCGCGCAGCACGGCGAGCAGCGTCGCATTCGGGCGCACGGCGAGAGCGCGGTCCTCGCCGTTCACGTTCAGCCGGATCATCAGCTCCCCGCTCATTGCACGGAGCCTCCGGCGCGCGCCACGGCTTCCTGGAACGCGCGGCGAGCCAGCACGCGGACCAGCTCCCTCCGGTAATCGGCCGATCCGCGCACGTCGCTGATAGGCAGCGCGGCCTGCGCGCACAGCTCGCCCGCCGCCTCGAAGAGCGCGGCGGAGGGTTTCGCTCCCTTGAGCAGCGCCGAGGCCCGCGCGACGGTGAGCGGAGTTGGAGAGACCGCGCCGAGCGCGATACGTGCCTCCGCGACTCTGTCCCCGTCGAGCGTCAGCCTGGCCGCCACCGCCGCGACGGCGAGCGCCGGACCGCGCCGCCTGGCGAACCGCTGGTAGCTCGCGCCCGAGTGCGGCGGCTGCACCGGAATGACGATCTCCACCAGCACTTCCCCCGCGGCGAGCGCGGTTGCGCGCGCACCGGTGAAGAAGTCCACGGCGTCGAGCTCGCGCGCGCCCGTCGTGCCGACGAGCCGCACACGCGCCGCGGACACGATGGCGGCCGGCGGAGTGTCGGCGCACGGCACCGCGCGGCAGAAATTTCCGCCGATGGTCGCCATGCTCCGGATCTGCGGGCTCCCGATCGCGCGCGCGGCGTCGGCGAGCGCGGGGACCAGCTCGCGCACGAGCGGCGACGCGGCGACCGCGGCGATCGTCGTGAGCGCGCCGATCCGCAGCAGTCCCTGATCCTGCGATATCCCCCGCATCCCGGGGACCGACTCGAGCGCGATCAGGTGTTGCGCCGTCTCTCGCGCGCGCTGGTAGTCGGGAATCAGCTCGGTTCCACCGGCCAGAAACGCCGCGTCGCTCCCGTACCGCAGGCCGAGCGCGCACGCCTCGGCCAGGCTCGCCGGTCGGTGCCAGCCGATGGACGCGATGGTCATCCGGCCCGTCGTCCCGGGACGGTAGGGGCTAGGCTGTAGCGGCTGCCCACGCGACGCCTCCCTGGCCCAGCTTCCGGTACCTGAATCCACCGCACAGCGCGGCGCCGATGGCGCCGGCGAAGATGGCGTCCGCATGCGTCACGACTTCGAGCGGGGCGCTGGTCTTGCCCGCCTTCTTGGCGAGGCCGTCGCGCAGCGCGCCGAGCAATCCGACGTCCGACGCCAGCCCCCCGCTCACGAACGCGGGGCCGTCGAACTGGAGCGACCGCAGCAGGCGGACGAACCGGTCGGCCATGCTCTCGTGCACCCCGCGCAGGATGTCCTGCGTCGTGATGCCGCGCGAGACCATGTTGATGACGTCGGTCTCCGCCAGCACCGCGCAGATCGAGCTCACTTTCTCCGGCTGCCGCGCCTCCAGCGAAAGCTGGCCGATCTCGTCGTGCGAGACGCCGAGGTAGCGCGCGATGTTCTCGAGGAACTGGCCGGAGCCGGACGCGCACTGGCTGGTCATCTTGTAATCCAGCACTCGCCCGCGCGCGTCCATCGCGACGGCGCGGGTGTGCAGCGCCCCCACGTCGAGCACCGCGCGCGCGCGCGGATCGAGGAACAGCGCGCCGCGCGCGTGCGTGGTCATGCCGTAGAAGTGTCCCGTCGCGAACGGGAAATCCGCTCCTTCGCCGGTGGTGGCGACGTAGTGAATCTCGCCCACGTCCGCCGCCGACACCGCGGCCTCGAACACCTCGTCCACGACCTTGGCGACTTCCCGCCGCCGGATGCGCGCCGATTCCTGCGACAGGACCGTTCCATCGATGTCGCCGTCCGTGGACATGATCGCCACCTTGACGGCGCCGCTGCCCGCGTCGATTCCCGCCGTGATGTGCGTCATGCCGCTATCCTGCTGGCGAAGAGCGCCGCGCCCAGCGCGCCCGTGTAGATGCTGTCCGGGGAGATGTTGAGGGTCCTCTCGCCGTAGTTCTCTCCAACGAGATCACGAATCGCGTGCACGGCGGCGGGATTCTTGGCGACTCCGCCGGTGAACGTGAACTCGTCGGACACTCCCCCGGAGCGGGCCAGTAGGCTCATCGCGCGAATGACGATCGCGCGGTGCAGCCCGGCGAGAATGTCCTCGCGCTTCTCGCCGAGCCCGAGACGCTCCCGCAGCTCGGCGCCGGCGAACACGGTGCACGTGGAGTTGATCTTCACGCAGCGCTTCGATTGCTCGGCCAGCGGCCCCAGCTCGTGCAGGCCGAGATTCATCTCGTCGGCGATGTAGCCGAGGTAGCGGCCACAGCCGGCGGCGCACCGGTCGTTCATCTGGAAGTTCGTCACGATCCCCTGCTCGTCCACCTGGATCGCCTTGGTGTCCTGCCCGCCGATGTCGAGCACCGTGCGCGTGCCGGGGAACATCGCGTGCGCGCCGAGCCCGTGACACAGGATCTCGGAGCGGATCTGTTCCTTCGGGAATGGAAGGCGCGCGCGCCCGTAGCCGGTTCCCACCGTGTACGACGGCTCGAGGTCCCTGGCCACGGCGTACTCGACGGCGTCGGCGAGCCCCGGGGGGTTGCCCACGCGCCGCAGCGCGTCGCCGATGTGATCGCGGAAGTCGAGATCGAGCGGCTCGTTCTCCACGCGGATGATGCACTTGTCGTACACACCCACCAGGCGGTCGAAGCTGACGCCAGCGGGATCGGCGAGCTGTTCGGCGATGCGCATGAACGCCGAGCCCGCCGCGTCGCGAAAGAAATCGGAGCGCAGCATCGGCGGCTGCTTGAACCGCTGCTCCTCCTCCATGGCTATCCGTCGGCAGATCTCCTCGATGCTCACTCTGAACGCGGGCTTGAGGTGGTCCGGAGCCGAGCGCTCGGTCTCCTCGAGCATGAGCTGCTCCAGCCGCCGCAGCTGCTGGAGGATCTGCTCCATCACGAAGGCGCGGCGCAAGCGGCTCACCATCGCCACCGTCTCCGTCGCCTGGACCTGCTGCTCGACGAGGCCGAAGCGCGCGTTGATGAATCCCTCCGTCCTCGCCACCGCCGCCGCGAGATCGTAGTTGGAGCGGGAGTTGGTGATGCCGCGCCCGAGCACCTCGCCGTTCTCGTCGAGGATGACCGCCTTGGTGGTGGTCGAGCCCAGGTCGATGCCAACGACGCAGCTCATGCCGTCTTCCCGAGTCGCCGCGCGTCGATCATCTGGAAGTAGCTCTCCAGCCGGTTCTTGATGTTCGCGGCGGAGAAGTAGCGCGGGTCCACCAGGTCGGACTCGATGAACGCTCCGGGTATGCCGGTGCGCTTCTCGACTTCGCGGAGGATCATCAGCTGGCCCGCCGAGAAGGAGTTGCACGACTTCACCGAGTTGATCAGGAATCCGTCGGCCTGATATTCCTCGATGTAGCGGCAGATCATGTCGATCCGCGACGGCAGGTTCAGGTTGGTGTAGCAGCCGCTGCAGTAGTCGGCGAGGGTGCCGAGCGGATCGCTGGGATCGTGCCGGAAGCCGAAGTCGTACGTGCCGCCGACCTTCGTGTACGTGGACGCAACCACGACCGCCTTCTCGTCGGAGAACATCTTCCAGAAGTCACGGAACGACGTCCAGTTCGGCGGGCCTTCGACGACCAGGCGATACCGCTCCCCCTCGAGGGGTCCGTCGGGGGTAATCGGTCCGAGCCCGAGCGCCGCGCGCTCCTCGACTTCCGCTCGCAAAGTCCGGTAGTACTCGACGCCCTCCTCGGTTCCGCGGAACGCGCTGAAGATCGGGCCGACGTAGTACACGGTGCCGAAGTAGCCGTCGATCGGACTCGGCCTGTTCTTTCCCGCCTGCAGCACGGCCACCAGGTCGTCCTCGGCTTTCGCGGAAAGCGCGAGATGATGGCGCAGCTTGTCCTCGTCGTACTTGCGGCCGGTCGCTTTCTCGAGCGCCGGAATCACCTGCTCCCTGAGCTGCCGCAGCATGTAGCTGCGGTGCTCCGGCTCGAGCACGCCGTCACCCTGATACGGCACGTGGAACATGACTGTCGGGCAGTCGTATTCCTCGCGCAGCAGCTCGAACCACTTCATGAACGTGTAGCAGCCCGTGTACGAGAGTAGCAGCAGGTCCGGCTTCGGCAGCTTCAAGCCGCCCGGACCCAGGTTGCCTGAGCGCATCATCCCGATGTCGCACTTCACGTAGGTGCACACGTCCTCCGAATGGCCCGCGCGCTCCGCCTCCGCGATGTAGTCGCCGGACAGCTTTCGCATCCCCGACTGCAGCGCGTTGATCTCCGGCAACACCGGCAGCGCGTCGAAGGAGCGGATCAGCTCGGTGAGATTCCCCGGCACGAAGGTGTAGACCACCGGCTCGCCCGTCTCCGGAGCGCGGGCCAGCCGCTCGAAATGACGCGCGAGCATCTCCTTCTGCAGCAGCATCGAGCGGTCTTTCAGCGCTTCGGCCATCAGGCGGCCCCCCAGAGCTTGATCGAATCGGCGAATGTGCCGGCCTGCTCGCGGAACTGCTGGAATTGTCCCGTGTTCTCGGCGTACTTGAACGCGATGCACGGGATGCACGCCTTCTCCGCGCCGCTACGGAGCATCGGCTGGTCGAGCAGCGCGGGGTCGCAGAAGCTCGGCGTGGCGAAGATGATCCCGTCCGCGCCGGCGGCGGCGACGCGCTCCTGCATGACGCGCTTCTTCCCCAGCGGATCGCTCTCGTACAGCACCGACGTGCACTGGTCGTTGGAGACGAAAGCCTCGGCGAGCGCGCGCACGGGATCGCCGTCGAGGGGCACGTCGCGCAGGAGGAACCGGTTGCCCAGGAGGAAGTCGTCGTCCACGACGTAGCACCCGGCGCGCTCGATCGAGATGATGAGGCCGAGCGGCGGCTGCTCGCAGAAGGCGCCGACCACGACCACGCGGCTGTTGTCGCGCGGGCGGCCGGGCTCCGCCTCCACCGCGGCGAGGTACTCCCGCGCCAGCTGGATGAATTCCTCCGGAGGAATCATCTCCCCCGCGCGAAGCAGCACGTACAGCTCCTCGCTGGGCAGGTCCCACGGGCGCTCGCGGCGCGCCGCGTACAGCGAGCGCACCATCGCCCTGGTCTGGTTGTACAGCTCCACCGACGCGCGCAGGTCGGCGTCCGTCGGGTGATGCCCGGACACTGCTCCGAGGTCGTCCACGAGCCGCCGGAGCTCGCTCTCCCAGAAGTCGGCTCCCGCCTCCCTGTCCGGGGTCTGCGGAACGTCGATGTAGCGGACGTACGCGTCGGGGTAGAGCAGCTTCCACATCCCCGAGAGGTTGCGGATCACGTCGCACGTCGACGGAAACAGCACCGCCGACAGCATGTCCAGCCGCCCGGACTGCGCCAGCTCGATGACCGAGCGCGGCAAATGGCAGATGTAGGACTGGTAGAAGGCGTCGCCGCGGATGATCTCGAGCCGGTCGCCGCCGCCGTGAATGCCCACGGGGAGCAACCCGCACGCGTGAATGATCTCGCGCGGCACGTAGACCGGCAGGTAGCCCGCCGCCTTGCGTCCCGGATGCTCCGCGAGCCAGCGGCGGACGGCACCGAAGTCGAGGTCGTCGTAGATGTCGCGGGCCTTTTCCACCAGCTCAGCGCGCGTCGGGGCGTGTCCAGCGGCCATGCCCAACCTCCCTCTCGAATTTCGAACGTACGTTCGATATACTACATATGGGCTTAGCCGGCGGCCGGTGTCAATAGCGATTGCTCCAGCCGCCCCGGGAACGCACGTTGAGCCTCAGATCAACCGGAGAACTCGGCCGTGGGATACCGCTTCAGTGGTTTCCAGATCGACAAGATCGGAGTCATCGGGTCCGGCCAGATCGGCCCCGACATCGCGCTGCACTTCGCCAAGGCGATGCACACCCGAGGCGTCCCCGTCGTCGTGGTGGACGTTTCCGCCGAGGCGCTCGAGCGCGGACGCGCCAAGGTCAACCGGAAGATCGCCAAGGGAAGGGAGAGCGGCGCATTCACCCCCGAAGCCGCCGAGAGCATGGTTCGCCACCTCTCGTTCACCAGCGACTACGAGCAGCTACGCGATGCCGGCCTCGTCATCGAGGCGGCCACCGAGAACCTCGAGGTGAAGCGCCGCATCTTCGCGGAGCTGGAAGAGCTGTGCGGGCCCGCAGCGATCCTGGCGTCCAATTCGTCGCACATCGAGCCGGACGAGCTTTTCGCGGAGCTCGGCACGCGCGAGCGCGCGCTGGTCATTCATTATTTCTTCCCGGCGGACCGCAACCATCTGGTGGAGATCATCCCGGGAAGCGAGACCGCGCCCGCGCTGGTCGACGCCCTGCTGGCGCTGTACGAGGAGATCGGCAAGGTGCCGGTGCGGGTCGGCGGCCGGTACGGCTTCGCGGTGAACCCCGTGTTCGAGGGGCTGTTCCTCGCCGCGGCCCTCGCGGTGGAAGCGGGCCTGGGCTCCGTCAAGGAGGTCGATGCCGCCACGCGAACTGCGCTGGGCATGGGGGTGGGGCCGTTCACGGCGATGAATCTCACCGGCGGCAACCCGATCACCGATCACGCGCTCGACGAGATGACGTCGAAGCTGGGACCGTGGTGGCGCTCGCCGCGGCTGATGCAGGAGGCGATGGCCTCCGGCAAGCCGTGGGACGTGCCCGGGAGGGACGAGAAAGTCGAGCTGTCGCCGGAGCGGGAGGAGCGGATCGGCGACACGATGCGAGGCGCGTACTTCGGGCTCGTGGGACAGATACTCGACAGCGGAATCATCTCTCTCGCCGACCTCGAGGTCGCGGTCGAGACCGGACTCGCGATGCGGGCGCCGTTCGACCTCATGAACGCGCTGGGAGTTCCCCGGGCGCTGCAGCTGGTAGAAGCATACGCCGCGGATCATCCCGGCTTTGCCGTTCCACGCTGCATCTCGGCGCAAGCCCGCGCGGGACGGCCGTTCCGTGTCTCGCACGTGCTCAGGCGCGACGCGGGCGACGTCGCCGTGCTCACGATTCGCCGCCCGCGGGTCCTCAACGCGCTGAACGACGACGTGTTCGAGCAGCTGTACGAGCATTTCGTCGCGCTGCATTCGGATCCGAGAATCGCGGCCGTGGTGCTGACCGGCTTCGGGACGAGATCGTTCGTCTCCGGCGCGGACGTGGGCTTCCTCGCGCGCATCGAGAGTCCGGCGGACGGAGCGACCACGGCGGAACGGTCGAAGCGCGCGGGCAACCTGATCGAGAGCCTGGGGAAACCCGTCGTGTGCGCGCTGAACGGGCCGGCGCTGGGAGGAGGCGTGGAGCTCGCCATGTGCTGCACCGCGCGCATCGCGCGCAAGGGCTTGCCGATGGCGGTCGCGCAGCCCGAGGTGAATCTCGGCATCGTTCCCGGCGCTGGGGCTACTCAGCGCCTTCCGCGGCTGGTGGGGATGGAGAAGGCCGCCGAGATGCTGCGCACGGGCCGTGGCTTGTCGGGAGCGGAGGCGGTCGCATGCGGCCTGATCCGCGAGGAGGTGGACGGCAACGTCGTGGAGAGGGCGATCGAGCTCGCGCGCGCGGCCGCCCGCGGTAAGGTCACGCTGCCCGTGATCGATCCCGGTCCGATGCCGACTCCCGCGGCTCTTCCTCCGGTAGAGATAGGACACAGGAGCCGCGCCATCGACGGACTGCTGTGCCGCGCGCTACTGGAAGGCTGCAACCAACCGCTTGCCGACGGTCTGCAGGTCGAATCCGAGATGTTCGGGGCGTGCTGCGCGACGGAGGACATGCGGATCGGCGTCGGGAACTTCCTCGCCAACGGCCCGCGGTCGAAGGCGGAGTTCGTGCATCGCTGACGCGGCTCGCCGCGCGCCGCGATCAGGCTGACGCCGCTACAGTCTCCGGTTCCACGCCGACACCCGGCGCGGGATTGATCCGCGCTACTCTGCTTGCCGTGTCCCGCGCGGCGTCCCGGATGCGGTCGAACTGCCTGGCCGCGATCCACTCCGGCTGCGCCATCCACGATCCGCCGCACGCGACCACGTTCGGAAGCGAGAGATATTTCTCGAAGCTCGCGGCGGTGACTCCGCCGCTGGGATTGAACTCGACGCCGAAGAACGGTCCCGACAGGAGCTGAAGGTACGCGGTTCCACCCAGCGTCTCGATCGGCCACAGCTTGAGCAGGTTGAGTCCCGCGTCGAGCGCGGCTTCGATCTCGCTGGCGGTGGCGACCCCGGGATAAACCGGAAGGTCGTGCTCGAGACAGTAGTCCACGACCGCGCGGGAGAATCCCGGCGACACGACGAACTTCGCTCCGGCCTCTCTTACCTGGGCCGCCTGGGCGACGTTTAGCACCGTGCCCGCGCCGGCGAACATCTCCGGCTGCTCCTGCGTGATCCTGCGCAGCGCTTCCAGCGCCCTGGGAGTGCGCAGCGCGATCTCCGCGATCGGCAGTCCGCCGGCCAGCAGCGCGCTCGCGAGCGCGCCTGCGTCCTTCGGATCGTCGATGACGATCACTGGAATTATGCGCGCGCGCCGAAGCGCCGCCGTCATCGGTGACTGCTGGACGTTCATCTCGTTTCCCGAAGTGTGTTGCTGAGAAAACTACTCAGACGACGCGCAGCACGTCCTCGGCCGGCCCGGCGTCGCCGCCGCGCAGGAGAACGGCAATGTGACCCAGGGCCTCGCGCTCACGGGGCCAGGTGAGCCGCGCCGCCGCCTCGGAGAGAGCGAGCCACTCGAACTTCACGTGCTCCAAGCCGAGCGCGATCGGCGTGGCTGCGGGCACCACCGCGGCGAAGGCGACGGCGAGCTGGACGGTCTGCTCGCGATGCAGGTAGAAGCCGGTGACGGTCACGTTGTACAGCCGCTCGACGTCGAGCCCGGTCTCCTCCTTCACCTCGCGGACGGCGGCGTCTTCCGGCTTCTCGCCGTCCGCGATGTGGCCGTGGATGGACTCCCAGGAGCCGGGACAGCGCGTGTCGCCGGCGCGCTGCAGCGCCAGCACGCGCCAATCATCTCCCTCGCGACTGAGAGCGTACACGTCCACGACTCCGGCCTTGATCTGCGTCATCGGGCCCCTGGCTTTGCCGTTGCCCGAATGATACCGGGCCGGCTTCCCCGCCGGGACGATCTCGTCCAGCGGACGCTCGGCGACGCGCAACAGCTCCTCCAGCATCGTGTCCCCCTCCGACACGTGCGCCAGTCCGGATTCCCAGATGGACGACGCGCCGTCGGACCGCGCGACTTCGACCAACGACGCGACGCCGTCGCCGCGGACGATTCGCCGTTCCAGCTCCGGCGTCGAGATGACGATCTCGGCCACTGCGATCCGGCCGTGATAGCCGGTGCCGCCGCACCGCGCGCAGCCGCCGGGCGCGCCGCACGAGCACAGCCGGCGCACCAGCCGCTGCGCGACGACGCCCTTCAGCGCCGCGGCAATCTTCTGCTGCTCGACACCCAGATCGGTCATGCGCGCGATCGAGCTGCACGCGTCTATCGTGTGGAGCGTCGCCAGCACCAGATGCCCGGTCAGCGACGCCTGGATCGCGATCGCCGCGGTCTCGCGATCGCGGATTTCCCCGATGAGCACGATGTCGGGGTCCTGCCGCAGAATCGATCTCAGTGCGGTAGCAAAAGTGAGACCGGCTTTCTCGTTGACCTGCACCTGCACAATGCCGGGCGTTCTGTATTCGACCGGATCCTCAACCGTGACGATGTTGACGCCGCGCGCCTGCAGGTGGCGCAGCATCGCATAGAGGGTTGTCGTTTTTCCGGAGCCGGTTGGACCTGTAACCAGCACTAGACCTTCACGTGCATCGAGCAGACGGTGGATGCGCGCGGATTCCTCCCGCGCGAAGCCGAGCGAGTCCAGCGAGCGCGCCGTCGTGCGCGCGTCGAGAATGCGTATGACGACCTTCTCGCCGTGCGCCGACGGAAGCGTCGACACGCGCAGATCGATTCCGATGCCGTTCGCGCCGACGCGCGCTCGCCCTCCCTGCGGACGCAAGCGGTCAGCGATGTCCATGTTCGCCATGATCTTGATGCGTGACACCAGCGGGACGCCGATCATGCGCGGGAGGGTCATCGCCTGGCGCAGCACGCCGTCGACGCGATACCGCACGGTGATCCCGTGCTCTTCAGCCTCGAGGTGGATGTCGCTCGCGCGCGACGCGATCCCTTCGGCGACAATGTGGTCCACCAGCTTCACGACCGGGCGTTCTATCGAGGATTCATCGAGGTAGCTCTGCGACTCGTCCGGCGGCTCCGGCGCCGCGTCCAGCTCGCGCCGCTCCGCGACTCCGTCGAGGATCTTCGCGACCGCGTCCTCCGGGCGATACACCTCGTCGATCCGCTTGGCGATGCTGGATGGCGGCGCCAGCAGCATGCGCACGCGACGCCCGGACGAGAACGCGAGCGTGCGCTCGCAATCCATGTCGTACGGGTTGGAGGTCGCGATCTCGAGCGTGTCGCCCGTGACCGACAGCGGGAGGATCCTGTATCGCCGCGCCAGCTCCTCCGGCACCCGCTCGCGTGCCTGCGAGCTGACCACCAGCCGCTTCGCCACGGGCACGCGCAGCCGCTCCGACGCGGCCGCGATTATCTCTCCGTCCGTAAGGGGCGATACGCGCGTCGCGGCATCCCAGTAGCTCGTCGTGACCGCGGCGTCGAGCGCGGCCAGGTCACTCGCGTTGAGCAGTTCCGCGAGAATCGGCCGAAGCCAGGAATCAGCAGGCACCCTCCACGCTAGGGCAGCCGCGGTCCGTTACGGACACCGAGCGAGAGCCTCCAGCATCGAAATGCGGCGGTTAGCCCGGGAGTCCGAGCGGCAACAGGCATTTTCCTTGCGGCCCTCCAACTCTCCGCACAGGTTGCGGGCGGGCCCGTTACCGGTTACCCACGCGCTCCGGCGGCTGGCCCGAGCTGCCTGGAGATTTGCCGTATCGCATACGAAGGCACACCCTCGGAGGTTCATGATGACCCGCCATAGTCTGAAGACGGTGCTGGTCGCGGTGATCTTAACCGCGGGATGCTCGGACCCGACGCAGCCCCCCGTCGAGCCGATCGAGAATGCCGCCCGCGAGCTGCTCCGTTTCCCCGATTGCGAGGGCCCGGCCACCAGCGTCGACCCCGCGTTCGACATCACGCTTCCGCTCGAGACCTATTTGCGGAACCACGAGCTGTTTGCCGCGCTGGCGAAAGAGGTGCCCGGCGGCTTTGCGGGGGTTTTTCAGGACAAGGCCCAGCCCGTGCTCCTGCTCACCGATCCGTCGCGCGAAACCGAGGCCAAGGCAGCCCTCGCTCCGTATTTCATCAACCTCTACGGGATCGACATGGCCACCGTGGAGGTTCGCCGGGCAAGGTGGGATTTCGCGCAGCTCGCGAACTGGCACACGTACCTCTTCCGGCACACGCCTGTCCCGGCAACGCGGGGACTCACCTACAACGACACGGACGTCACTCTCAATCGCATCCTGCTGGGAGTCAAAGACGCCGAAGCCCGGGACAGGCTGCGCGCGGTGTTGGCGGGAATCGATCTGCCCTGTGACCTGATGCTGTTGGAGATCCGCGATGAAGTGGTGATGGTGCCGCTGGGCGGCTGATGGACCGCAAACAAGACCGGCCATGGGCGATCTACGACCTGGTGTGCAAGCCGGACTCCGCGTCCTAGCGAGCCGGCCTGTGCTGAATTTGCGGCGGCTCGCTCGGCTTGCCGTACCCATTTGCCTGCTCTTCGGCGCGGAGCAAGTCGCCGCGCAAGCCACGGTGCGCGACTGGAGCGTCGGGGTTGCAGCCGGGCTCGCGGCTCAAGCGCTTCGCCCGGAAGGCGCCGCTCCGATTGGCGGTCATGCCGCGGCTACGATATGCGCGCGCGTCACGGCCGGCCTAATGCTTCGCGTCGAAGGGCTGACGACCAGGTTCGGCGAATGGAGTAACCACGTGCATGGTCCCTGCCCGCCCGACAGTCCGCCGTTTGGCTGTCACCCGCCAGCCGGACCA
>JANLGX010000177.1 GCA_024654005.1 Gemmatimonadaceae bacterium
CTCGAAGTTCGACGGGATCCTCCTCGATCTCGGAGTCTCCTCGCACCAGATCGACGTGGCGTCGCGCGGCTTCTCTTTCCGTGACGGCGCGCCGCTCGACATGCGGATGGGGGCCGACGCGGTGACCGACGCCGCGACGCTGCTCAATACGATGGACGAGCGGGAGCTCGCGTGGATCTTCCGCGAGTACGGCGACGAGCCGCGCGCTTTCCGCCTCGCGCGGGAGATCACGCGCCGGCGGGCGACGCGCCCATTCGTAATCAGCGACGACCTGGTGGGCGCGATCCGCGCGGTGCTCGGGCCGCGGAGCGGGGCGCCGGAGTTCGCGCGTCTCTTCCAGGCGGTGCGCATAGCGGTGAACGACGAGCTCGTGGGTCTCGAGCGGGCGCTGCCGGATCTGCGCGATCGGCTGAACCCCGGCGGCGTGCTCGCCGTCATCGCCTATCACTCCGGCGAGGACCGCATAGTCAAGCACGCGATGCGGGAGTGGAGCCAGGCGTGCACCTGTCCGCCGCTGCTGCCTCGTTGCCAATGCGGCGGCCGGGCAGTCGGGAAAGCGGTGACGAAGCGGGCGATCGTGCCGTCCGCGGCTGAGAGCGCGCGCAATCCCCGCGCGCGGAGCGCCCGGTTGCGGGGATGGCGAAAAGCCGCGTAGCGTTGCGCGGCCGGTCCATGGTCGCGCTGGTGCTCGTCGCGTTCGTGCTGCTCGCCTCGCTGGTGATCTGGCGGCGCAGCGTCGGGATCGCCGGCGCGCGCGAGCTGCGCGAGCTGGGACAGGCGCGGCTGCAACTCGAGGGCGACCGGGCCCGGCTGGCGCGCGACATCCGCGCGGCGTCGAGCAGAGAGAAGCTGGTGCCGATCGCGGAGCAACGGCTCGGCATGCGGGTACCGTCGGACGATCAGCTGATAATTCTCGAGCGGAGGTCGGTTGGCGATACGGCTCCCTAGCCGGACAGGCGTCGTGCACGCGGCGCTCCTGCTCTTCGCGCTGGCGCTCGTGGCGCGGGCGGCGCAGGTGCAGCTGCTCGAGCACGACGAGTGGGCGGCGCGGGCCGAGCGGCAGCACTTCGTGTCGGCGTCGCGCCCCGCGACGCGCGGCGCGATTCTCGACGCCGCCGGCAACGTGCTCGTGGAGACGCGGGAGCTGTGGCGACTCAGCATCGCGCCGCGCGAGCTGCGGGACAGGGCCGCGACCGCGCGGCTGCTCGCGAGGGCGGGCGTGCCGCGAGAGTGGGTGACTCGCGCTGTCGACACCACGCGCAAGTGGGTTCAGCTTCCCGGCGCGTTCCCGCCGGAGCAGGTGGCGGCCCTCCTGCCGATGCGCGGCGTGCACTCCACGGTGGTGCTCGATCGGGTGTACTCGAATTACGCCGGCATCCGCAAGTTGGTCGGACGCACGGACCCGTCCGGTGCCGCGCTCGACGGGATCGAGCTGGCGATGGACACGCTGCTTCGCGGCGACAGCTCCACCTCCCGCCTGGCGCGCGACCGTAGCGGCCGCGCGATCCCCAATCCGGCGGGCGCGTCCACGGCCGGCGCTACGGTCGCGCTGACGATCAGCCGCGACCTGCAGGACATCGCCGAGCGCGCGCTGGCGCAGGCCGTGGACAGCCTGGACGCGAGCGGCGGCGACATCGTCGTGCTGAATCCGCACAGCGGCGAGGTGCTCGCGCTCGCGAGCAATCGCGCGGACCCGTCCGCCTTCGCCAACACGGCGATCACCGAGCCATTCGAGCCGGGCTCCACGCTGAAGCCGTTCCTCGCGGCCGCGCTGCTGGAGCGGGGCCTCGCGTCCCCGGACGAGATGATGGAGACGTTCAACGGCACGATGGAGCTCGAGGGCCGCGTCATCCGTGACGTCCACAAGGCGCCGTCGCTGTCTCTCGCCGATGTGATCCGCTTCTCCAGCAACATTGGAATCGTCCGCTTCGCCGACCGGCTCACGCCGCGCGCCAAGTACGAGCTCCTGCGCGACCTCGGCTTCGGCGCGCCTACGGGCGTAGCGCTGCCGGCCGAAGCTTCGGGCACGCTGCGCGAGCCGCGGCGGTGGTCGAGGACGTCGGCGGCCTCGCTGGCGATGGGCTACGAGATCGCGGTGACGCCGCTGCAGCTCGCCACCGCGTACGCGGCGATCGCGAACGGCGGCGAGCTGCTCGAGCCCCAGATAGTGCGCGAGGTGCGCGCCGGGGATCGCGTGCTGTACGCGCGCAAGCGGCGCGTGCTGCGGCTGGTGTACTCTCCCTCCACCGCCGCTACCATGCAGCGCATGCTGGTCGCGGTGGTGGACAGCGGCACGGCGACGAAATCGGACCTCGCGAACTTCCTCGTCGGCGGCAAGAGTGGAACGGCCAGACGCACCGACGGCGCCAGGGGATACGTGCCCGGGAGCTACACGGCGTCGTTCGTCGGCCTCTTCCCGGGCGACAAGCCGCAGTACGTGGTCGTCGTGAAGCTCGACAACCCGAAGCGCGCGATTTACGGCGGCGAGGCGGCCGCGCCGGTGAGCCGCGTGGTGCTGCAGGCCGCGCTCGCGGCGCGCGACGCCGCGCTCGACCGCGGCGCGCTGGTTGCGGCGCGCCTTCCGGACGCGCCGCCGGTCGCGCGCGCGGCCCTGACCGCCGACAGCGCGCCAGGGGCCAAGCGTGTCGTGCGGGTCCCGTCGGCTCGGCCGGCGCTGGAAGAGACGCCCGCGCGCCGCGTGGTCGTGCGGCTGCCGCACGCTCCCGCCAAGCGCGGGCAGGACGGGGACGCGCAGCGCGTGGTGCCGGACGTGTCGGGCATGACGCTCCGGGGCGCGATCGGGGCGCTGCATCACGCGGGGCTGCACGTACGCCTCGTGCCCGGCGCGGCTTTGCAGTCGTATCCCGGGGCCGGCGCACTCGTCGCGCAGGGCAGCGTCGTGACGCTCACGCACCAGCGATGACGATCCAGCTCGGCGCCATCGCCGACGCGCTGCGCGACGCCGGGCTGCTCACGAAGACCACGGGCACTCTGCCGGCGCGGGCTGCCGCGATCACGGAGGACAGCCGCGCGGTCACTCGCGGCTCGATTTTCGTCGCGGTGCGCGGGACCGCCGGCGACGGCCACGATTTTCTCCCGGCGGCGATGTCCGCGGGCGCCGTGGCGGCGATCGTGGAGGATGGGGCGCGGACACCGCTTCCGTCGCTCGTCGTCAACGATTCGCGCGCCGCGGCCGCCGTCGCGGCGGCGGTCGCGTATGGCCATCCGGCGCGCGAGCTTCGCCTCGTCGGCGTCACGGGCACGAACGGGAAGACGACGACGACCGCGCTGCTGCGCGCGCTGCTCGACGAGGAGTCCGCGCCGGCAGCGTCGGTCGGCACTCTGGGTGTGCTGCTCGGCGCCGCGGGCGAGTCGAGCCCCGGCGGCGCGGGACTGACCACCCCCGGCCCCGTCGAGCTGCAGCGGGTGCTGCGCGCGCTGGCCGATGCCGGCGTGCGCACCGTGGCGATGGAAGTCTCGTCCCACAGCCTGGATCAGCGCCGGGTTGCCGGGCTGCAGTTCGAGGCGGCCGTGTTCACCAACCTCACGCGCGACCATCTCGATTATCACGGAACGATGGAGAGCTACTTCGTGGCGAAGGCGAAGCTGATCTCGTACCTCGCGCCGGGCGGGGTGGCGGTGGTCAACGCGGACGAGGCGGCGTGGGAAGCGCTGCCGCCCGCGCCGAGGGTATTCAGCTTCGGCCGGCGCGGCGACCTGCGCGTCTCTCCCGTGATCCGGCATTCGCTCGCCGGCACCGAATTCGATCTCGTGCACGAAGGCGTAGCCCATCGCGTCGAGCTGCCGCTCATCGGCGAGTTCAACGTGGAGAACGCCGCCGCCGCGGCCGCCGCCGCCATGCAGCTCGGCGTACCGCTGCGGCTCGTGGCGGCGCGGCTGGCGGCCGCGCCGCAGGTGTCCGGCCGGCTCGAGATACTTGCCAGCGACCCGGCTATTATTCGCGACTACGCGCACACGCCGGACGCTCTGGAGCGTTTGCTCAAGGCGCTGAAGCCGATGTGCGCGGGCCGGTTGATCGTCGTCTTCGGGTGCGGCGGCGACCGCGACAGGGGGAAGCGGCCGCTCATGGGGGCGATAGCGTCCGCGCGGGCGGACATTGCCATAGTCACCAGCGACAATCCTCGAACTGAAGATCCGGAGAAAATCATCGACGACATCGTCGCCGGCATGACCGCGGGTGAATACGAGCGAATCGAGGACCGGCGGGCCGCCATCGAGCGCGCCATCGAGATCGCCGACCCGCGCGACGTCGTGGTGATCGCCGGCAAGGGCCACGAGACGTACCAGGTCCGCGGCACCACGCACTATCCGTTCGACGAGAAGGAGATCGTGAGCGAGATTCTCGCGCCCAGCCGATGACGGTCGTGTTCTGGACGCTGGACCGCGTCGCCGCCGCGCTGGGCACGGGCCCGGGCGGGCCGTCGCCCGTGCGAGCCGTCTCCACCGACACGCGCACACTCTCGCACGGCGACATCTTCGTCGCGCTCAAGGGCGAGACCTTCGATGGGCACGACCACCTCGCCGCGGCGGTCGAGCGAGGCGCGGTCGCGGTGGTGGCGTCGCGCCTGCCGGGCGGCGCGGCGCTCGGAGTGCCCGTGTACCAGGTGCCCGACACGCTCGTCGCGCTCGGCCGGCTGGCCGCGTTCTGGAGGAGGGCGTGGGGCAAGCCGCTCATCGCGGTCGCCGGGAGCAACGGGAAGACGAGCACCAAGGATCTGCTGCGCGCGGCGCTGGGCTCGCGGCTCGCGGTGCACGCGACCACGGGAAGTCTCAACAATAGAATCGGGGTGCCGCTCACGCTGCTCTCGATTCCGCGCGATTCCGACATCGCCGTCGTCGAGCTGGGCACCAGCCTGCCGGGCGAGGTCGCGATTCTCCGGGACATCGCGCGGCCCGACATCGCCATGGTCACGAGCGTCGCGGAGGAGCACCTCGAAGGGCTGGGCGACCTGGCCGGCGTGCTGCGCGAGGAAGCCGCGTGCTACGACGGCGCGGAAGTCGGCATCGCGCCGGCGTCGCAGCCGGAGATCGTGGCTGCGGCGCGCGCTCGCGCGCGCTCGGTGGTTAGCGCCGGGCTCGACGAAGGCGATTTTCGCGCTCGCGCCTGGCGGCTCGCGCCCGACGGATTGGGCGAGATAGACGTCGACGGCGTAACCGTGCGCTCGCCGCTCCGCGGGGCGCACAACCTGCGCAACGCCATGCTCGCGCTCGCCGCGGCGCGATCGTGCGGCGTGACCATGGAAGACGCCGCGCGCGGGATCGCGGCGATGCCGCAGCCGAAGATGCGGACCGCGTGGGAGCAGCTCGGCAAGGCGACGGTGATCAACGACGCGTACAACTCCAATCCCGGATCGGCGCGGGCGGCCATCGACCTGGTGCGCGCGGCGGACGGCTCGCGGCAGCGCGTGGTCGTGCTCGGCACGATGCGCGAGCTCGGCGCGGGCTCCGCCCAGTGCCACGCGGAGATCGCCGGGCTGGCGGTCGAATCCGGCGCGGACGTCGTCGCCGGAATCGGGGACTTCGCGCCGGCGCTCGAGGGGTTGTCTTCCGGAGCGGCCCGCGTCGTGACGGCCGACGACGTCGAAGCGCTCTGGCCGCGGCTCGAGCCGCTGCTCCGGCCCGATGCGCTCATATTATTGAAGGCCTCGCGCGGTGTCCGGCTCGAGCGCCTGCTACCCTACCTCACTGCGTGGGCGGAGAAATGCTGAACTGGCTGCTGTACCCGCTCTCGAGCGAATACGGGTTCCTGCGGATCTTCAACTACATCAGCTTCCGCGCCGCCGGCGCGGCGATGACCGCGCTCATCACCGCGTTCATCGTCGGTCCCTGGATCCTGCGGCGACTCTTGCACATGAAGTTGCACCAGGTCGTGCGCGAGGGAACGCCCGCCGCGCACAGCAGCAAGAGCCAGACGCCGACGATGGGCGGGCTGATCATCCTCGTCGCCACCATCGTACCGACGCTCCTCTGGATGAAGCTCAACAGCCGCTACGTGCTGATCGCGCTCGTCGCCATGACCTGGATGGGCATCATCGGCTTCATGGACGACTACCTCAAGCTGAAGCAGAAACGGGAAGGGCGCGCGAACAAGGGGATGGTGGAGGCGCAGAAGCTGCTCGGACAGGTCATCCTCGGCTTCGCGATCGGGTATTACATCTGGAAGTTCCCGATCTCGACGCTTCCGGGCGCGTCCACCACGCTCCCGTTCTACAAGTACATGCTGATCGTCCCCGCGACGCAGGCGCTGGGCTGGCTGTACGTGGCGTTCGTGACGTTCGTGATGACGGGCACCAGCAACGCGGTGAACATGACCGACGGGCTGGACGGCCTGGCCGCGGGGCTGACCGCGATCGCGGCCGCCACCTTCGCGCTGTTCGCGTACGTGATCGGCCGGATCGACACGAGCGCGTACCTGCACATCTTCTATCTCCGCGGCGCGGGAGAGCTGACGATCTTCTGCGCGGCGGTGATGGGGGCGTGTATCGGCTTCCTCTGGTTCAACACGAATCCGGCGCAGGTGTTCATGGGCGACACCGGCTCGCTCGCGCTCGGCGGCGCGCTCGGCGCCATCGCGATCCTGCTCAAGTCCGAGTTCGTGCTCCTCATCATCGGCGGCGTGTTCGTGCTGGAGATGCTGTCGGTGATCGTGCAGCGGTACGTCTTCAAGTACCGGAGGCGCCGGTACGGGCTCGAATACGCCAGTAGTCACAGGGTGCTGCGGCGGGCGCCGCTGCACCACCACTTCGAGGAGCGGGGCTGGACCGAGAACCAGGTGGTGGTGCGCTTCTGGATCCTCGGCATTCTCTTCGCGTTCCTCGCCCTGAGCACGCTCAAGGTGCAGTGAGCGGGGACCCGATCGCCGGGATCCCGACGGATGGCGAGATCGCGGTGCTCGGCCTGGCCCGCAGCGGACGGGCCGTTGCGCTGCTGCTCGCCCGCCATGGGCACAAGGTATATGCGTCCGACGCGTCGTCGGAGTCGGGCGTGGGCGTCGTGGCGGCGGAGTTGTCCGCCGAGGGCATCGCCGCCGAATCCGGCGGTCACGACCTGGGGCGGGTGGGACGCGCGGCAGCGGTAGTGGCGAGCCCGGGGATCCCGCCTTCGGCCCCTCCGCTCGTCGCGGCGCGCGAGCGCGGTGTCCCGGTCCTGAGCGAGATCGAAGTCGCGCTGCGCGCGCTGCGCGCCCTCGACCGGTCGCGCGTCATCGCGGTCACCGGCACGAACGGAAAATCCACGACGACGGCCATGATCGGCGCGATGCTGGCCGGGCTCGGGACCAGCGCCGCGGTCGCCGGCAACATCGGGCGGGCGCTGTCGGAGGTCGCGCTGCTGAGTGACGTCCCCGAGTGGATCTCGGTCGAGCTGTCGTCGTTTCAGTTGCACGACACCCCGTCGCTCGCGCCGGCGGTCGGCGTGCTCACGAACCTCTCGCCCGACCATCTCGACCGCTATGCGAGCGTCGGCGAGTACTACGCGGACAAGGCGCTGCTCTTTCGCAACGCGGACGCCGGGTCCGTGTGGGTGAGCAACGCCGACGACGCCGACAGCGCGCGGCTCACGGCGGGCGTGGCCGGCCGGCACGCGCGCTTCTCCCTCTCGACGCGCGCTGACGCGTGGCTCGATGCCGGAGCGGACTTGCTCCGGCTCGGGGGCGAAGAGCTAATGCCGCGCGGCGATCTGCCGCTGCTCGGGAAGCACAACGTCGCCAACGCGCTCGCGGCCGCGCTGGCGGTGAGCGTCGCGGACGAATCGTTCGCCGGACCCGGACCGCGCGAACGGATCGCCCGGGCGTTGCGTAACTTCCAGCCGCTGAGTCATCGTCTCGAGCTGCTGGGAGAGTTCCGCGGAGTGCAATGGATCAACGATTCGAAGGCGACGAACGTGGGCGCCGCGCTGGTGGCGCTGCAGGCCATGGAGCGTCCGACCGTGCTCCTGCTCGGGGGCAGGCACAAGGGCGAGCCGTACGCGCCGTTGGCCGCTGAGATCCGCCGCACGGTGAAGCGCGTGCTCGCGTACGGGGAGGCGGCGCCGCTGATCGCCGGCGACCTGGCGGGCGTGACTGACGTTCGCACGCTCGGCGATTCATTCGAGGAGGTTGTGGCCGAGTCGCGGAAGTCGGCGCAGCCGGGCGACGCGGTGCTGCTCTCGCCCGCGTGCTCGAGCTACGACATGTTCTCGAGCTTCGAGGAGCGGGGCGACCGGTTCCGGCAGCTCGCGTTGGCGGAGAGCGGATGAGCGAAGCCGTGGACACCACTTATCGCTGGCGCATCGGCGTCGAGGGCCGCGTGCTCGTCGTCCTGATGTGGGTGCTGCTCACCATCGGGCTGGCGACCGTGTACAGCGCCAGCTCGATCACGGCCGATCAGATGGGCCGCGGGCACGCGTACTTCCTACTGCGGCAGCTGACGGGAGTCATCACCGGGCTGGTGGTGTTCGCGATCGCCGCCAAGGTGGACGCGGAGCGGTGGTACGGCTGGGCGTGGCCGCTTATGGCGCTGTCGCTGATTCTGCTCACGCTAGTCATTCTCCCCGGCACGGAGTCGATCGCGCCGCGGATCAACGGCTCGCGGCGATTCCTGAAGGGCGGATCGTTTCAGCCGTCGGAGCTGGGCAAGCTCGCGGTGATCGTGTGGACCGCGATGCTGCTGGTGAAGAAGGGCGACATGATGCGCCGCCTGACGAAAGGGCTGCTGCCGTTTCTCGTCGTGCTGGCCGCGTTGGACGTGCTCGTCGCGCTCGAGCCCGATCTGTCGGTCGCGCTGATGTACACGCTCATCATGGGTATCGTCCTGTTCGCGGGTGGCGTGCGCATCGGGCACTTCGTGGCGCTGCTGATACTCGTCATCCCGCTCGCATGGCAGCAGATCGAGCGGCTCAACTACGTGCTGCTCCGGATGGTGTCCTTCTTCGATCCCGGATCGGCGCTGGCGGAGACGGGCTATCAGCAGACGCAATCGCTCATCGCGGTGGGGTCCGGCGGCGCGCTCGGCGTGGGCTTCGGCGAGGGGCGGCAGCAGTACGGCTTTTTGCCGTACGCCTACGACGACTTCATCGCGGGGAATATCGGCGAGGAGTGGGGCTTCGTGGGGCTGGTGGTCGTGATCGTCGCGTTCATGCTGTACGGAATCCTGGGGTTCCGGATCGCGCGGCTCGCGCGGACCCAGTTCCAGAAGCTCGTGGCGGTCGGCATCACGGTGACGGTGATCATCACCGCGTACCTGCACATCGGCGTCGCCATCGGCATGCTGCCGACGACGGGCCTGACGCTGCCGTTCATCTCGTACGGCCGGTCGAACCTCGTCATGACGATGCTGATGACCGGGATTCTGGTGAACATCGCGAGCACGCACGAGCGCGTCATCGGAGCGGGTGCGACCGACCCGCTCGCGCCGGTTCCGGCTTGAGGATCTTCGTAGCCGGCGGCGGCACCGGCGGTCATCTCTATCCGGGACTGGCGATCGCGCGCGCGCTGGTCGCGGCGAACGCGGAAGTGCAGCCGTTCTTCATCGGCGCGCGGCGGGGAGTGGAGCAGGAGGTGCTGCCGAAGACGGAGTTTCCCTTCGTCCTGCTGGACCTGCACCCGCTGTATCGCTCGCAAATCTGGAAGAGCTGGCGCACGGTGGTCGGCGGCGTAAAAGCATGGCTGGCCATCGGGCGGCTGGCGCGCGCAGACCGGCCGCGCGTGATCGTCGGGACCGGCGGTTACGCCTCCGTCATTGCGCTCGCGTACGGCGTCGCGCACGGAATGCCGCTGGTTTTGCAGGAGCAGAACAGCTACCCCGGGATCGCGACGCGCGTGTTCAGCCGGTTCGCGCGGCAGATACACCTCGGCTTCCCGGAGGCGCGCAAGTATCTGAAGCCGCGCGCGGACGCTGTCGTGCTCGAGAGCGGAAACCCGATTCAGCCGCCGCCGGGGATGCGCCCCGCGCGCCACGTGGCGAAGCAGGGATGGGGGTTTCCGGGCAACGCGCGCATCCTGCTCGTGTTCGGCGGCAGCCAGGGCGCTCTCGCGGTCAACGAGGTAGTCGCCGCGTGGGTTCGCGCGGGCATTCCTGACGGCGTGCACGTGATCTGGGCGACCGGGCGCGGCTCGTTCGACAGGTACGCGTCGCTCGAGAGCGAGCGAGTGCGAGTGCGGGACTACATCGCGCCCATGGAATCCGCGTACGCGGCGGCGGACGTGGCGCTCGCGCGCGCGGGCGCGATGTCCACCGCCGAGCTGGCGGCGTGGGGGATCCCGATGATTCTGGTGCCGCTCCCGACCGCCGCCGCCGACCACCAGACGACCAACGCTCGCGCGCTCGAGTCGGCCGGCGCGGCGACCGTGATCATCCAGCGTGACCTCACTCCTGAGCGGCTCGACGCCGAAGTGCGCGCGGTGTTCGAGACCCCGGGTCGGCTCGAGCTGATGTCGGAGAGCGTGCTCGCGCGGGCCAAGCCGCACGCGGCCGAGGAGATCGCGGGGCACATCCTCGAGCTGATGGAGCTCGAGTGACGCTTCGCGACACCACTGATGCACGGCCCATCCATTTTATGGGGATCGCCGGCGCGGGCATGTCCGCGCTCGCCGAGCTGTTCGTAATGCGCGGCATCGCCATCACAGGCTGCGACTCCGACGCTGCCGGCGCGGAGCGCGTGCGAGCGGGCGGGATGACGGTCGAGGCGGGACACGATCCCGCCCACGTCGAGAGGGTGCGCGCCGTAGTCGTGACGTCGGCCGTGAGAAAGGATCATCCCGAGCTGCTCCGGGCGAAGGAGCTGGGCATTCCAGTAGTGCGGCGTGCGGAAGCGCTGGCCGAAGCGGTGAGCGGCAGCGACGTCGTGGCCATCGCCGGCACGCACGGCAAGACGTCCACCACGGTGCTGGCGACCGAAGCCCTCGCCTCCGCGGGGCTCGCGCCGACTGGATTGGCGGGCGCGCGCGTGTCCGACTGGGGAGGGAACATCCTCGGCGGCGACGACCGCCTGTTCGTCGTGGAAGCCGACGAGTTCGACCGCTCCTTCCTCGCGCTGCGCCCCACGGTCGCCGTCGTCACGAACATGGAAGCCGATCATCTCGACACGTACTCGGACATCGACGACATACGCGCCGCGTTCGCGCAGTTCGCCGGCAGGGCGCGGGCGATCGTGGTGTGCGCGGACGACGAAGGCGCGTCGTCCATTCCGCTGCCGGCGACCGCGGAGATCGTCCGCTACGGGATCGCCTCGGCGCACGCGCGGCTCGTCGCCACCGGGCTGCGGGAGAGTCCGGCTGGATCCGTCTTCACCGTGATGTACGACGGCGCGCGCCTCGGCGAAGTCGAGCTGTGCATGCCGGGGCGGCACAACGTGTTGAACGCGCTCGCCGCGATCGGGATCGGGCTGGTGCTCGGCGCAAAGGTGGAGCAGATGCGGGCTGGGCTGGCGAAGTGCGGCGGCGCCGACCGCCGCTTCCAGCGCGTGGGGGAAGCGCGCGGCGTCACCGTCATCGACGATTACGCGCACCATCCCACCGAGATCCGCGCCACGCTGCAGGCCGCGCGCGCGTCCTATCCGGGCGCGCGGCTGGTGGTGGCGTTCCAGCCGCACCTTTTTTCGCGGACGCGGGATTTCGCGCCGCAGTTCGCCGACGCGCTGGCGGGCGCGGACGCGCTCTTCCTCGCGGACATTTATCCCTCGCGCGAGCAGCCGATACCGGGTGTGACGTCCGCGCTCATCGCGGCTCCGCTGCGGGCGAATGGACGCGCGCCCGCCTGGGAAGGCGCGCGCCCCCGGCTGGCGGCTGCGCTTGCGGCGGCCGTGCGTCCCGGCGACGTCGTGATCACCGTAGGCGCCGGCGACGTGACGCTGACGGCGCGCGAGCTGCTCGATCTGCTGGGCGCCGGCGAGTGAGCGTTCGCGAGCGGCTGCGGCGTCCGGGGTGGAAGATCATCGGCTTCGTGCTGCTCGTGGTGTTCATCATGCTGGCGGCGCGCGCCACCAGCCAGCTCATCTCCGGGCTGTCGTTCTTCAGAGTGCGCGCCGTCGACGTGCGCGGGCTCAGGTACCTCTCGGCGGACGACGTTGTCGCCCGGCTGCGCGTGGACACGCTCCAGTCCGTCTGGCAGGATCTCTCGATTCTTCGCCGCAGAGTGCTGGGTCATCCGCAGATTCGTGACGTGTCCATGACGCGCCGGCTCCCCGGAACGCTCGTGGTGACCGTGATCGAGAATCTGCCCGTGGCGCTGCTGTCCGACGCGCGCGGGCTCCATCCCTATGCCGGGAGCGGTCGCGCCTTGCCGATAGACCCCGCGCGCGCCGACTTGGAGCTGCCGGTGATTTTCAGCCAGGATCCTCGACTGCTCGCGGCGCTGGAGCGGGTGCGCCGGGAGCAGCCCGTGCTGTTCGCCCGCATCAGCGAGGCGGCGCGGGACCGGGCGGGCGATCTCGTGCTGGGACTCGACGGATTCCGGGTACGCGCTCCGCTAGGGGTGTCCGCGGATGGACTGACCGATATCTTTCCCGTAGAATTTGATCTCGCGCGGCGCGGACTTCCGATCGCCGAGCTCGACCTTCGCTATCGCGACCAGGTAATCGCCAGAATTCAATGAATCCCGAGCGCATAGTCGCCGGTCTCGACATAGGATCTGCCAAGACGACCGCCATCATCGGTGAGGCGGTCGGCGAGAGTCGTCGCTCCACGATCAAGATTCTGGGAGTCGGCCAGGCGCGGACGACCGGACTCCGGCGGGGAATCGTCTCGGACATCGAGGAGACGACGCGCTCGATCAAGAAAGCCATGCAGGACGCCGAGCGCATGGCCGGCGCGCAGGTGGATTCGGTGTATGCGGGAATCGCCGGCGAGCACGTCCGGGCGATGACGAGCAAGGGGATCGTCGCGGTGAACGGCGACGAGATCACCAGGGCCGACGTGGACCGCGCGAATGAAGTGGCGCGGGCGCAGCCGATCCCGCAGGACCGCGAGCTGCTGCACGCGATCCCGCAGGAATACACCGTGGACAAGAGCCAGGGGATTCGCGATCCCGTCGGGATGATCGGCACGCGGCTCGAGACCGAGATGTACCTGGTGACGATCGGCAGCTCGCCGGCGATGAATCTCCGGCGGTCGGTGGAGCGGGCGGGGTATCGCGTGCGCGAGCTGGTGCTCGAGCCGCTGGCGAGCGCGCTCGCCGTGCTGACCGAGGACGAGCGGGAGCTGGGCGTGTCGCTCGTGGAGCTGGGCGCCGGCACCACCGACATCGCGATCTTTCACGAGGGGAAGATCCGGCACCTTGCGACGATCAATTACGGCGGGAACAGCGTCACCAGCGACATCGTGCACGGGCTCGGCGTGACGCAGGCGGACGCGGAGAAGCTGAAAGAGCGGCACGGCTGCGCGTACGAGCCGCTGGTGGATCCTGCCGACGTGATCTCGCTGCCGAGCACCGTGGCGCAGGGCGACAGGCAGATTCCGCGGGAGCTGCTGTCGCACATCATCCATCAGCGGATGGACGAGATTTTCAATCTGGTGCAGGAGGAGATCACCAACGCCGGCTATGCGAACAGGTTGAGCGGCGGGCTGGTGATGACGGGCGGCGCTGCGGCCGTGGCGGGCATCGCGGAGCTTGCCGCGGACGTGTTTGGAATGGGCGTGCGCGTGGGAGTGCCGAGCGAGAACATCGGGGGGTTGAGCGATTCGGTCGAGGCGCCGCGGTTTGCGACGGTGGTGGGTCTCGCGATTTACGGCGGGAACAAGGCCGCGGGCGGGAACGCGGGGATGATCAGACGTCGGCAGATCGGGGGGGCGGGTCTCGAGCGGGTGGCGGGGCGGTTCAAGACCTGGTTCCAGGACTTTTTCTAGTTGTTCGGTTTGTTCGAGGGCGCGTACCTCCACCTGCTGATCAATCACGCTCCGATCTTCGGGTCGGTGTTCGCGTTCCTGTTGCTGCTGGCTTCTTATTTCGTGGCGCGGAACGTCCTGAGACTGACCGCGTTCGCGATCCTCATCGCGACCGCGCCCCTAGCCTTTATCGCCCAGCGCAGTGGTGAGCCTGCGGAGGACGCGATTCGCGGGTTTCCGGGAGTGCAGCGAAGTGTGATCCACGACCACGAGGAGATGGGCGAGAAAGCCTATCTCATTTCCATCGCGGTGGGTGTCCTCGCGCTCGGAGCGGCCGTCCGTTGGCGCGCGCGGCCGGTGCCGGGAAGTGCCGCGGTCGTCATGACTCTCGCGACTGCCTTCGCGACCGGCGCCATGGCCTACACGGGACTTCTCGGCGGCCGCGTCCGGCACACGGAGGTGCGCCCGGGAGCAGTGAGCGCGGACGCCATGACCATCGAGCCGCGACGACAGCGTCCGCCCGGAGCTACGCCCTAGGCACTGCCTGCCGTTGCTCGAATGCGACCGGCGCGGTTCAAG
>JANLGX010000178.1 GCA_024654005.1 Gemmatimonadaceae bacterium
GCTCAACCCCCGTGCCCCGACGCGCGCTTTCTTTACACCGTCTGGTCAGGACGCGGCCACGGGGCGATCGCGGTGTACCGCTGCGGGCCGGAGCCTGCCAGCACCCGCCGCGCGACCGGCAGTGACTAGTCACTAGTCACAAGTCACTAGTCACCGCCTTCATGGGCCGGACAGGATTCGAACCTGTGACCCGTCGATTATGAGTCGACTGCTCTAACCAGCTGAGCTACCGGCCCCTACAAACCGCACCTCCATTATACCCGCGTCCTGCCCTTGTGACTACCGCCAGTAGGCGCTCATGGTAATCATGCCTCCGTAGGCGCAAAATCCGAGTGGGGCGTACCTTTAGACGTGCTCCGACCTCTACAGCGGCTTGTCGACAACGCCGACACGACCTCCCTGGCTGTGAAGCTTCGGAGACGACGTTTTGACTTTCTTCTCACGCTCGTCGCGAGCGCCCCCACACCGGCGAAGATCCTGGACGTGGGTGGAACGAGCCGCTTCTGGTCCACAATGCCCGCCTTCGGAAGCGACCGCCTCCGTGTCACGATAGTCAATCTGGAGCGGCAGCCGGTCGATGGCACGAACATGGAAAGCGTCGTCGGCGACGCCACGAACCTGACCCAGTTTGATGACGGCGAATTCGACGTCGTGTTCTCCAACTCCGTTATCGAACATTTGCGAACATTCGAGGCTCAGCTTCGGATGGCTGACGAGGTGCGCCGCGTCGGCAAGCGATACTTCGTGCAGACGCCGAATCTTTACTTTCCGATCGAGCCGCATTTTCTGGTGCCGGGCTTTCAGTTCCTTCCGCTGGATCTCCGCGCCCGGCTGCTCTCCCGATTCGACTTGGGATGGTACAAGCGAATTCCGGACCTGGACCGGGCGCGAGCTGAAGTCGAAAGCGTCCGGCTGCTTTCACGCGGCGACCTGCGCCGGCTCTTCCCCGAAGCGCGCATTTACGAGGAGCGATTTGGCGGGATGGTCAAGTCTTTTGTCGCGTACCATGGGTGGTAGCGAGCCCCGCTGATTACCTCTGGCCGGCGCGGAACAGTGTCCACCCCGGCTCCCACCCGATTTGCACGCGGCCTTCGAATCCGCTCCGGTCATCCGGGCTGTCGAACCAGATGGGGTACGGCGCGCCGGCCGGACCTGCCGTGTGGCTGACACGATTGAAGCCGATGTCGGCGGCCACCTCGAACCCGCGGCCGAGCGCGCCGCCGCCGGAAAGGCCGATCCGGTCCACGGTTGCCGTGTTGGGGATCAGGAAGCCACGCGTGTCGCGGTATTGCGAGGTATCAGGGAATGCGAAGCGATAATCGCCCGCGCCCTGCCGCCGGTGCGCGAAGTACGCGCGCAGCGGAATGCGCGGAACCACCGCGAGGTCGAGGCCGATGCGCGCCTCGTCGTAATCGGAGAACCCGCGTCCAAGCCCCACTTCGAAGCTGGTGTACCGCTCGGAGTAAGTCGGGGTGCGATAGGCGAGACTCGACACGCGCGTGTACGAAGCGAACCACTTTTGCGCGCCGCGCAGCGGCAGCCCCTCGGCGGCCAGCGTCACCCCGTACGAGCTGGGCTCCTCGCACACCGCGTCGCACCGATCGAGCTGGAGATCGTCGATCAGAATCTCGGCGCTCCAGTTGCCGAACCTGCGCGTGCGCAGCGCCGCGTCAGCGCCCACCATAAGATTGCCGTCCAGCTTCTCGTTCCGCCACGACAGCGCGTAGATGTTGAGTGGATTCAACATGCCGACATCCACGGATCGTCCTTCGCCGCTCAGCAGGATGGATTCGTTTATCCCGATCTCGAGGCGGCCGATCCTTCCCGCGAGGCGGTGCGCCGCGAGGTATCTGTTGGATACGCGCTCGCCGCCGAGCGGATCGCTGTCGAGCTTGGCGAACAGCGAAGCGAAATGGATGCGCGGCGTACCGAACCGGCCGTACAGGTGATCGTAGCTGTACGCGTAATTGCCGATGACGAGCCCGGGCATCGTGGACGGTCCCCAGTTTCTCGCCGAGCGACCGATGAACAGCTCGCCGTAGCGCCACTGTCCACTGACGTAGCCGTCTTCGGTGCGCCCACCGATGTCGCGATCCTTCCTGCCCGCGAATTCGGGGTCGTTGTTGAGGCGCGTGTCGCCGATCACGCGTAGCATACCGACGACCGGTCCGCCGGCGAACACGAGTCGACCAGTGATGCCAGGCCCGACGAGGTTTCTGTCGTCGGCGAGCATCAGCTCACGCCGTCCCGAGGACTGTGCGAAGGCATAGAATGCGCCGCTCAGCCGCGCGCCGAACGCGTCCCGCCCGGACTGCTCGCGGTTCGCGCGCCCAGGTCTGCGCCTCGGCGCGCCCTCCACCGTCGTCTTGATCAGCGCATGTTCCAATCCTTGCGCGTACGATCGCAGCGCGCCGCGCTCCAGCCGCCGGCGCGAGCCCGCCAGCGCCTGCCTGATCGCCGCCACGGTGTACGGCCGCTCGTTCGATTGCAACTGCCGCAGCTCGCCGCGCACCATCAACGCATCTATGTACACGTACGCGACGTCGTCGAGCGGGACGTACGGCGACGCCTGTGCCGATCCGGTGCGCGGCATACCCGCGAACATGAGAGCGAACCCGAATGCTGAGAGCAGATAGTTGATGGCCGACAGCTTCTTCATCTGTACCATCCTATGACGTCGACTCCGGGGGTGATCTGGAGGGCGGGAGCTGGCAACCGGATGTAGCTAATGGTGTTCTTGACGGTGCGCCAGAGCGGAGGCTCGCCCGGCAGTTTGC
>JANLGX010000189.1 GCA_024654005.1 Gemmatimonadaceae bacterium
AATCCGAATCAGCTTCCACAACATCGGGACCGCGCCACTCATTTGCAAACGCGAACCGTCCGCTAGCGGGATCGTGTACGTTCCCATGTGATCGACGTCGCCACGGGGCAAATCGAGCGGCATGTGAAAGTCCGCAACCTCGACGTGTTTCGCGCCGTGCGCTTCCGCAAACCGGATGAAGCGCGGAAGCGAGTAGATATTATAATAATGAAACCCGTCCTGCTCTTTTTTGTGCTGCCGCACTTTGATCTCGAAATCGATGTCGCCGTCATAAAAGAGCGAACTGACGAATACGTGTTTTTTCGTCACGGCAAAAAGCGCCTTGAGCGCGTCTTCGTACGACGGGAGCCAAGACAGCGTCTTCCAGTTGATGGAAAGATCGAACCGTTTCGGATATATCGCGGGAAGATCGAACAAATCCCCTGCCTCGAACGAAACGTTCTTCTTCCCCTCGTTCAGTTTCTTCGCCTCTTCGATCAGATACGGCGTCTGGTCCACGCCGAGAAACGTCGCATCGGGATTCATCTCGCTCAAGAAGGAGATGACATGGCCCACGCCACAGCAGGCGTCGATAACCGACGGTGATCCGGATGCCAAAAACGGCCGAATCATCTCTTCCAGCGCTTTGTCCATTTCTTGCTTATTCGTGGCGTATTTCTTCATCGAAGCAACGTTAAACGCCTTGTCGGCTTCGCCTTCGAAATACGTGTTGTCTTGGCCGGATGGCATGCGGGTCAGCATAGGATCGGACGGCATGATTGGCAAGGTGTAAACAAAAAACCGAGCTTAGCTCGGTCAGTCGAGCCGAGCTCGATCAGCGCGTCATCTCGAGGATGAGATCACGCAGACGGAAGATGGCGCCGGACGCCGGCACGGCGCCGCACTCGTCGGTGAACCTCCGACGACGCGCCTGCTGCGCCGGGTCGAGCGCGGAGTCGAGCAAAAACTCCCACTCCCCCGCCTTGCCCGTCGCGAGCAGCACCGCGAGGTACGTCATCTCCGGTGTGTACGGAAAGTCCATACCGGACAACACGCGCAGACCGGCCGCCTCCGCAGAGCCACACGACTGCACGACGGGAATGCCGTTTGCGAGCGCGCGCTCGCACGTCGTGGACGTCGGCGAGGCGAACAGGAGATCGCAGAGCGCGATCATCTCGTCGGGCTTCACGCCCTCGGAGACCGGAACGCCCGCGTCGCGCCAGGCCGCCATGCGTTCCTCGACGCGCGGCTTCCAGTCCTGGTTCACGAAGTGCACGTTGACCGCGAGACCGCCGCCACGCGTCGCGAGGACCGCCGCGAGCGCGTCGGCCATGTCGAGCATCTCCGCGAACTGATCTTCGTTGTTCCCCGATAGGAACGCGGAGACGACCGGAGAGGCGGTCACGAGACCGTGCGCCTCGCGCAGGCGACCGCGCGCGGCCGGCAATCCGTCCGCGAGCAGCGTCTCGAGCTGCACGTGCAGCGGATTGCCGATCTTGGCGACGACGTCGTCGAGCTCCGGGTAGAGCGCGCGCAACTCGGCGACGTGCG
>JANLGX010000206.1 GCA_024654005.1 Gemmatimonadaceae bacterium
GTTCTTGTATCTACCGATTATGCCGGTAAATCGCGAGAATCGTGTCCGAGGTGAGACCTCGATGCTGTTCGGAGCCAGGAGCTCGACACTTAGCAGGAGGCCACCTCGTTCACGCCTGTTGCCGGAGCTCGAACAACTGCCTGAGGCGGGGAGTCAGAGGAAAGACCACCGACCTCGAATACAAGACCGAGCGTGTGCACGGGCCCTCCGCGAGGGAAGAGCAATGAGTGGCTACATCGGGATAGACGTCGCGCAGATGGAGCTAGTGGTGGCACGAGAAGGAGTGGCTGGCAGCAAAGTTTACCCCAACAGCGAGCGTGGTCGCCGCGAGCTGGTGAAGGATCTCAAGGACGCTGAACTCATCGTCCTCGAAGCCACGGGTGGTTACGAGCGAGGAGTGGTAGCGTCGCTGGGTGGAGCGAGCCTCCCGGTGGTCGTTGTGAATCCGCGCCAGGTGAGGGACTTTGCCAGAGCCACTGGGCAACTCGCCAAGACGGATCAGCTTGATGCCCAGGTCCTGGCCGCCTTCGGAGCCACGGTAAAGCCTGAGCTGCGGGCGCTCCCGAGCGAGGACGAGGAGGAGCTGAGGGATTTCCTCACGCGGCAGCAGCAGCTCATCCAGATGCTGGTCGCTGAGAAATCCCGCCTGCTTCAGGCCCAGGGCAAGGGGCGGCAGCCGCTCCGGCGCCAGATCAAGAAACACATCAGCTATCTCGAGCGTGAGCTCAAGGAGCTCGATGCCGATCTCGATCAGGTCATCAAAGGCAGTCCGCTCTGGAGGGAGCAAGATGACTTGCTGCAGAGCGTGCCGGGGATCGGAAAGCAGACCTCACGGATACTCCTCGGCACGTTGCCCGAGCTGGGCACCGCCACCGCCGCGGAAATAGCACGGCTGGCCGGCCTCGCACCGATGAATCGTGACAGTGGCAAGTGGCGCGGCAAGCGCTGGATCGGAGGGGGGCGGCCGCGGGCCAGAGCGGCGCTCTACATGGCCACTCTCTCCGCAACGCGCTTCAATCCCGTAGTGCGGACGTGGTACAAGCGCCTTCTAACCGCAGGCAAGCCCAAGAAAGTCGCGCTCGTCGCCTGCATGAGAAAACTGCTGGTCGTCATTAACGCCATGCTCAGAAACAGAGAGCGGTGGCAGCCTATCGAACCCGCTGCCACCACTTGACCTTTAACACAACTGCTAAGTGGCAGTTATTGCTACTGCGCGAACCCCGTCTGCGGCTCCGCCGGCGCCTGGATGGTCGGCTGCCGAACCCGCGGCGCCTGTCCGAAGCTCATCTGGTACGACAGGTACGCCGCCCGCGCGCCGAACCTGCGCTCGGTGAACTGAATCAGGTTGTCGTTCGTGACCTTGACGCGGAACAGCTGCGAGTTGAACGGATCCGTGAACCGCAGCGCGACGCTGCTCTTGTCGCCGTCGATCTTCTTCCGCAGCACGATGTTGGCGAACTGGATGCCCGAGAACTTGTAGCCCTCCTGCTGCATCGGGGCGCGATAGAAGTACATCGCCTGCAGGCTCAGGTCCGGGCGGAGCTGGGTCGTGCCGTTGATGCGCGCCGCCCAGGTCACGCCGCCCGAAGCCAGCGCCGACTGCGAGCCGCCGTCGGTCACCATCTTGAAGATGTTGAACCCGCCGAAGCCCGTGAACTTGGGACCGAGTCTGAGCGAGCCGTTCACGTCCGTGCCCCACGACGTGCCCGTCGCCAGGTTCTTGAAGCTGATCGAGGTGACCTCGCGTCCCTGGAACGTGTCGTTGGCGTCGATCTCGACGCGAATGATGTCGGTCGTGCGACGATAGAACGGCGACACCTGCATCGTGCCGAGCTTGAACGTCCTGGTGTAGCCCGCTTCGATCGCGTCGGTGTACTCCGGGTTCAGGTTCGGGTTGCCGATGAACACGTTCTGCACGTCGAAGAACTGCGGGAACGGATTCAGCTCCTGCGTGCCGGGCCGGCGCACGCGGCGCGAGTACGCGAGCTTGAGCTGCGTAGCGTCGCTGACCTTGTAGCTCACCACCGCGCTCGGGAAGAGACTGTTGTAATTGTACGGGTAGCTCTCGTCGGCGAGCCTGAAGTCACGGCTCGCGCGCTCCGCGCGGAGCCCGGCCTGGAGGTCGACCTTGCCCGCGCCCTGGCTGAGCACGCCGTACGCGGCGTGCACCTGCTCGTCGAACTGGAAGGAATTGCGCAGGCTTCCGTCGAGCGTCCAGTCACCCGAGCCGGCCGCGTCCTTGAAGACCGAGTAATCGCGATCCAGCCAGCGGGCCGTGCCCTTGTAGCCCGTCTCGAGCTTGGTGCGCTCGCGAAGCGTGCGGGTGTAATCCACCTGCGCGATCGCCTGTCTGGTCACCGCGTCGAGCTCGTTCAGCTCGCCCTCGGTCCGCGCGTCGCCGGAGATCGCCTGGCGCCAGAGCGTGTTGCCGTCGTCATCCGACGAGCGGTTGAGTCGCAGCTCGGCCCCAAACTCGTGCACCCGCGCTTCGAACGTCCGCTTGAACGCGAGCGTGTAGTCCGCCACGAAGCCCGTGACTCCCGCGTCGCGCACCCGGTTGTACCGGTCCGCCTCCGTCCGCGAAGCGTCCAGCTCCGTATAGCCCGTGATGGACTCGTCCGTGGAGCGGCGCCGATTCAGCGACAGGATGTTGGAGATGACGTCCCGCTTGTTCGGCTTGAAGTCGATGTTCGTATTGAAGTTGTGTCCGGCGTTCCCCGCCTCGCCCGCGATGTCCTGCTCCGTGAACGACAGGGGATTGAACAGCGCGTCGTGACGCTCGCGGTCGTTGATCCCGACGATGTTTCTCTGGTCGGAGTTGAAGCCGTAGCTGGAGAAGAGCGTCCACCGGCCCTCCTGGTAGCCCAGGTTGCTGCTCGCGAAGTACCGCTGCGACGGCGACGCGCCGGCCATGAAGCCGCCGCTCAGGCCCAGGTCCACGTTGTCCTTGAGAACGATGTTGATGATGCCGGCCATTCCTTCGGGATCGTGCCGCGCTGAGGGCGTCGGAACGACCTCGATCCGCTCGACGATGTTCGCGGGGAGTCCTTTCAGGTACGCGCCCAGCTGCTCGCCGCGGATCGGAGCCGGGCGGCCGTTGATCTGGATCGCCACGTTCTCGTTGCCGCGCAGGCTGACTTTGCCGTCGCCGTCGACTTCGACGGAGGGGGTGGCCTGGAGCACCTCGCTCGCGTTGGTGGCGGCGGGCGCTACCTGCTTGGCCTGGTAGCTGTTTCGATCGGGCTCGATCACCACGGCCGCGCGCTCCGTCGACACTTCGACCGTCGACAGCTCTATCGCGACGCGCGGGAGCTGAATGCCCGTGATCGTCGTGGAGGGCTTTTCCGGCGTCACGCTGAAATCGGGCGTGGTGCGCGGGCCGTAGCCAAGCTGGGTGATCCGGAGGTAGTACGTGCCGGGGCGGAGCCCCTGCACTCGGAAGCTGCCGTCTTCACCCGCAATCGTGCCGGCGACCAGCGAGGAATCGCGCTTGCTCCGGAGGGTGATGGTGGCACCAGCCACGGGCGTGTTTTCGCCCTCGGTCAGTACGACGCCTCGGACTTCTCCCGGACCGACGGGCGGCGGACCAGCCGGCCTGGCGGGCGGCTGCTGCGCTTGGACCGGCGCGGACGCCAGGAGGGTTACGAGCCCGAGCAGGGCAAGGATTGAGCGCTTCATCGTTGTTCTCGGTTGTTCTCGCGTTTTTGGTGTGGCTTGCGGAGATCGCCGCGCCTTGGCGTGGTTGTCTCACTGCGCTGTCTACGCGCGGCGGGGCCGGAGGTTTCAGGAGCCGACCGCTGACCCGACGCGGCTGTCTGGACGCTGACGTCGTGGCAAGTACTTTACACCACAAAGTGACTTGTTGTCAATGGCTGGCTGCGCGCGCGGCGGCAGTCAGCCGGCGAACGCGCGCTCGAAGTCGGCCATGACCGGCTTCTTCATCCACGCTTCCTGCCGGCTTGCCGTGAATCTCCTGGCCCGCTTCGGGATAGCGCTCGACCCGGATGATCTTCGAGCTCTTGAAAACGGACACGTACAGCTTCGCTGCTTCCTCCGCCTGCGTGTCGAACCAGAGACAGGGCGTGACCTTCTGCGGGCTCATGCGAGGCCTCCGTGGTTTTCCCGAGATTCGCGGACCAGCCAGAGAAGACTACAACCCCGGCGCTTCGGACGGCATCTTAGGGGTGACTCGAAAGGGGATCCCCGTAATCGATGCTGAGAATCGCGCTCCTGCTGGCCGGAGTTTCGTTGCTGCCCGCTGCAACAGTTTCCAAGCCACAACGCCTCGAGTACACGTTGCGCGTGGACCCGGCCGATCTGTCCGGGATCGCGGTCGAGCTGCGCGTGCGCGCCGCACCCGCGGGGCTTCGGCTCGCGGCGCATGCGCACCCTGAGTACGACGATGAGTATTGGCGACACGTCGAGGATCTGCGTGCCACGACGGGGGGCGGCGAGGCGGTGTCGGTCACGCGAGCCGACAGCTCGGTCTGGAGCCTGGCCAACCCGGCCGGCGATGTGGTCGTCCGGTACCGCGTCCGCTTTCCGCGCGAGGAAGGAGCGCGCGCGGCGTGGCGGCCCTTTCTCTCGCCTGCCGGGGGACTCGTGGGCGGGCCGCATTCCTTTCTCTATGTAATCGGACAGGAGGAGGCCGCGGCGTCGGTCGCCCTCGAGCTCCCAGCAGGATGGAAGGTCGCTTCCGGGCTGTCCGGACCGCCCACCGCGCGAAGGTTCGACGCGCGCGACCTGCACACGCTGATGGAATCGCCGCTGCTGGTCGGCGAGCTGCGCCAATGGACGTTTCGCGTGCGCGACGTGCCGCATCGCGTGTTCTACTGGCCGCTGCCGAACGCGGCCCCCTTCGACAGCGTTGCGTTCGTGCGCGGCATCGAACGGCTGGCGACGGAGGCGGTGAACCTCTTCGGCGGGATGCCGTACGAGGAATACACCTTCCTCATCCAGGACGGAGCGAGCTCCGGCGGGCTCGAGCATCCCAATTCGGTGACGCTCGGCGCGCTCAGCGCGGAGCTGGCGCGCGATCCCCACGCCGGATTGCCCGAGATCGCGCACGAGTTCGTGCACACCTGGAACCTGATGGCGATCAAGCCCGCCGAGTATCGCAAGGTGGATTATCGCGTCCAGCCACCCGTCGCGGGATTGTGGTTCAGCGAAGGGCTGACGCTGTTCTACGCCGACCTGCTGCAAAGGCGCGCGGGCTTGCCGGTTCAGGACTCGACGCGGATCGCGAAGCTCGAGGGGCTGATCGCGCGGTACCTGTCCGCGCCCGGTAACGCGCGGTATTCGGCGGAGGAAGTGAGTCGCGTGGCGTACAACGCTACTCCGGCGGCCCTGGGTGACTATACGGCGAGCACCCACCTCCAGGGAGAGTTGATCGGCACGGTGCTCGACCTGCTGGTCCGTGATTCCACGGACGGCGAGCGCTCGATCGACGATGTGATGCGGCTGATGTATGGCCGGTTCACGGATCGCGGCTTCATAGGCAGGGACGTGCAGACCGCTGTGAACGAAGTTTGCGGGTGCAGAGTGGACGCGTTCTTCGACGCCCACGTCCGTCGCGGCGATTCCATCGCGTTCGACCGGTACCTGCGGGCGATCGGCTTGCGTGTGACGACGACGTGGCAGCCGGCGATGCGGGCAGACGGACAGCCGGCGGTGGATCTGCGGATGTGGGGTTACCAGCAGGGAAACGAGCCGTTCATCAGGCTGCGCGTAGGTGATCCGCGGAGCGTATGGGGGACGGCTGGCCTGCGCACCGGCGACCGGCTCGTCAGCGGCAAGGGAGCCGCCATCCGAACGTGGCCGGAGCTGCGCTCATTCCTGGCGAGTCTTGCGGTCGACGACACCGTCTCGATCGTGGTTCACCGGGATGGCGGGCCAGTCACGACGCGGGTCGTCATGCGCGGGCACGATCGTCCGGTTGTCCGAATCGAGCCCGTCGAGGACGCGTCCCCGCGTCAGCGGCGTCTGCGGGAGGCCTGGCTGGCGGGTCGCTGACCGCCGCGCCCGGTCCTGCTACCGGCGCCGCCCGAGCTACATTCGCAACATGAAGCTCTGGCTCGACGCCGACGCAACTCCGCGGGAAGTGAAGGAGATCTGCTTCCGGGCCGCGGAGCGGCTGAGCCTCGAGACCATTCTCGTCGCTAACCAGCGCATCCAGCTTCCGTTGGGCGGCGCGCACGTGACCGCGGTGCGCGTCGATGGCGGACCCGACGTCGCCGATCGCTACATAGCCGAGCACGCCGCGAGCGGAGACGTGGCGGTGACGGCCGACATTCCTCTGGCGGCGCTGCTGGTCCCCAAAGGCGTATTCGTCCTCGACCCGCGCGGCGACGAGTACACCTCAGAGAGTATCGGCGAGCGACTCTCGGTCCGGAACTTCATGGACGGTCTGCGAAGCACGGGCGTGGAGACGGGCGGCCACGGCGTGTACGGCGGGCGCGAGAAACAGCTATTTGCCAATGCGCTCGACCGCACGCTCACACGCGCGCAGAGGGCGCGGTAACACTCTGCTACTCAGCCAGCAACGCTCGCAGCGCCGCTCTTCGCCAGCTCGTAGATCGAGCCGCCAACCTTGTCCACGTACTCGAGCCCGGTGGCCGGCATCGCGAAGTGCTTGAGCGCGGCGCTCTCGACTTTTTCCTCGCCGCCGCCCTTGTTCAGCGCGGCGCGGCGGATGCGCTTTGCTTGCCGGAGCGGACTGGTGCCGGCCGGATCGAGCGCGAACACCTCGGATGAGTCGAACCGGTTCAGGAAGTCCACGATGTAGTTGAACGACCGGTCCATGTACGCGCCCGACTCCTGCTCGCCGAGGTCCCAGCGGCTGTTCTCCGAGATCATCTGGAAGATCCGCTGCCAGCCGTCGGAGTCGGCCACGCGCACCATGCCGCGAAATATTCGCCGGTTGGTCGGCGTGCTGAAGATCGTAGGGCTGAGAATGCGGTCGAGATGTGCGTCGGAGTGCTCGTGGTCGCGCAGGATCAGCTCGCGCGCGAGCCGTGAGAACCGCTCGCCCAGGTGCATCTCGAAGCGGCTCTCCCAGTAGCTGTGGCCGATCGCGCTCGTCGTGGAGGTGACCGTGAGCTGGCGCGGGACGAAGTAGTTGTGCGCCACCGAATCGGCGGCGAGGTGCGCGAGGTACCCGAGCGCGAAGCTCCGCACGGGATCGTTCCGCGCGCGCTCGTGGATCTCGAGGCCGACGTTCCACGAGTGGCAGTGCCTGCCGGCGAGCGCGTATTTCTTGGCCATGCTCGTGTCGGCCGCGATCGACCCGTACAGGAAGTCGTGCGGGAACGCCGAGATGAGCGCCGCGATGTTGCCGGGCACGAGGTGCAGCGATTTGAGCAGCGCCTCGCCGAGGAAGATGTGGGTGCCCGGTGTCCACGCGTACGCGACGTCGGGCGTGAGGGCGATGAAGGCGAGCGCGACGAGCGCGGCGAGCGCGGCGAGCGCGGCGAGCGCGGCGAGCGCGAAGGATCTTGACACTACGATACTTGGGGCAGAGGTTGACGACGTCCCCGCAGGTCGCGTGTTAGCGAAGCGTAGCGACCGAAGGGGACGTCGTCGATCTCTGCCCGGGCACCGGAACTAGATGCCGATGCGCTTGCGTTGCCGCCGGATGGCTTTGCGAAGATCACGTGCTTCGTGCTCG
>JANLGX010000209.1 GCA_024654005.1 Gemmatimonadaceae bacterium
AGTATCGAGATGTGAGCTTCGTCGGGACGCAAGAAGGCGCCGGCGTCGCAACTTTAGAACGTTATATGTCATGCGTGACCAGGTTTTGGTTCACAGAAACCGAGACAGGAAGAGCGAGGGAGGTATCGCGGTGTCCCAGTCAACGGTGGCGCACGCAGATGCGTGTAAGGTGGGACGTGGCCTTCTGTCGTTGGGCGCGACCGTAGCTTCCGTTTTGCTCGCGTCGTGCGAGCACGCGCCCAGGTCCTCGCCTTGGACTGGAGCCGTTACTGACAGTGCCGGCGTCGAGATGGTGGTCAACCCGGCCGACGGTACATGGACCGATGCCACTGCCTGGACGGTGGCAGAAGTGTTCGCGATCGGCGGCCCGGACGCGCAGGGTCCGAGTGCCTTTGGTGACGTATCGGGAGTCGACGTGGACGCGGAAGGGAACGTCTACGTTGCCGACGACCAAGTGGAGACGGTCCAGGTCTTCGACTCAGCCGGGGCATGGCAGTTCAGCATCGGCGGGCCAGGCGAGGGCCCCGGTGAGTTGCGTCGCACCCTCGCAGGCCTATTCGTCGCAGGCGACGAGGTCCTGATCCCAAACCTGTCGAATCAGCGTGTGTCACGGTTCACGCTGCGCGGCGAGTTTGTTGGCAGTGATGGAGTAGACTTTGGCCAGGGCTATCCCTTGCGATGGGGTGCCCCGCGCGGCGAGCACCTGGTGGCACAGCGACGGCCCATCAGCGACACCAGTGCCAGAACTGCTCCGGGAGATGCAATCGTGGCCGGGGGTGATGGCGGCTCGGTCGCAGACACTCTGGCGGTTCTGGGAACAGACCAGAGTGTGGAGATCGTTGGGGGCGCGCCAAAGATCCATCAGTTCGCTCCGATGCCGGCGTGGGCTACCAGTACAGATGGTCGCTTAGTGACTGCTTTGACGGACACCTGGCGTTTCGAGGTTTACGAGGGAAGCAACGGCCTGGTGAGGGTTATCTCGCGACCGTTCAAGCGGACCGGGGTTTCTGAAGCCATTAAGCAGGTTGTCAGGGAGCGGCTTCGGGACATGTACCGAGCCCAGCATCTGCCGCCGCAGATCAGCGAGCAGTTTGTCGGCGCCATGGACTTCGCGGACGTGCTTCCCGTATTTGCGTCGGTGGTTTGGGGGCCGGCTGGCTCGCTGTGGGTGCAGGAACTGCTGTCCGCGGAAGAACTGGCCGATGGCGGCGCAGCCGTACAGGTCGAGGATATGGGTTCTAGGAGGTGGGGGGTCTTTGACGCCGCCGGGCGGTACCTGGGTATCGTCGAGTTTCCGGAGAGGTTCGTACCGATACGAGCTGTCGGAGAGCGGTTCTATGGCATCACCAGGGACGAGCTGGACGTGCAGAGCGTGAAGGCGTATCAAGTCGTCATGCACTGACGAGTGTGGCCCGACCAAGTAGCGAAGAACGCACGACATATAACAAACAGTTACCGGCTTCGTTCGCTGCGCTCACTTCGACCAGCACGACACGCAAACGCGAGTCGCGCCGGTAACTTAGAACGTTACCCGCCATGGAACGCGCAGACCATGCGGGAGGATAGCTCTGGCTCGGACATGCTAGCGTTTGCGCTGAAGCGAGGAGTCGCG
>JANLGX010000214.1 GCA_024654005.1 Gemmatimonadaceae bacterium
CCTATGAATTCCGTGTACGCGGGCGGGATGGCTTGCGACAACTCATCGTTTGTCATCCAGTCAATATCAATCGCCTGTTTCCGTAGGTCTGCTTCCCCCGCGTAATTAAGATGCCCGTGTACACCTACAACCGTTGCAAGCGCACCCTTGCGCCTTTGGTCCAGGGACCGGAATCGTGGCTTTTGCCAGTGGTGGGCGCACGGCGGCATCAGGGGCGCTGTCCATCCGCCACACTCAAACAGTCGGTGGCGGCGAATATCCAACCCGAAGCTGGAACCGCAGAGACGTATTGGGTCAATCAGTGGCGCTCCCATTACGTTCTCAATCACATATGGCTTCCCGTTTGCGAGCAGGCGGTTTCGAGTGTCCTCAACTAAGTCTGGGTGTTCATACATTCCAGGACTCATTTTTCGGCGTTGCTTTGCAATCGTGCTGAAAGCCTGACATGGCGGACTCGCATGAATTGCGTCGAAGCCCTCCAGCGGGAACTCCAACGCGTCCGCCTGGTGGAACTCGAACGGATACCGCGGCTGCGCGTTCACATCGACACCCACGACTTCAAAGCTCGCGCGGTGATACCCCATCGCTGCGCCACCTCCACCACAGAACAAGTCGAGGAGCCTCATCCCGCCGCCCCCTCGTGTGCCAGCAGCGGTATGCGTGCCTGCACGTCAACGCAGCGTTCGTGCGCTGTGGTTCGCTTGGACAGCGCGCCCGGCATGAAGTGGTTGCTGATCGCGGTCACCACGACCGCCTCACCGTCCACGATTCGCTCGCCGCACACTGGGCAGGTCATCGCTGCCTCCCCGCCATCATCGCCGCCGCGCAACTTTGGCACACGATGGCGCAGACGTTGGCGACACGCTTGTTCAGCGCGCATATAGCGCAGGTGGTCGCCTCGGCTGAGAAACACGTCATGCACCGTGGGGTGGTCATAGGAGCGCTCCGTTCCACTTCTCGCCTGTCGGCCATTCTCCCGCCCGCCGCTTTGCATACTTCCACCGAACATAGGCGTTATGGCATGCGCGACATTTACGCCCTTGACTTGATCCGCCAGCGCTCATCGTGTTTTCAGGCGTGAATGCGTGGCCGCGTATACAGTTGGCCTTACGTCCGTTGATCGCAGCCGGGGAGAAGCCCCTGAGCACGTTTTCTTTGAACGTGACTAATTCCATGTGATGAGGATTGACACAGGCTCGGTTGCGGCAGAGATGATCGATGTATGTTTCGTCTGGGATAGACCCTCTAGTTAGTTCCCAAGCAACCCGGTGAGCGAGAGCCATGCGCGAGCCAAGGCTAAATGTGCCGTATCCGGCTCGCTGTATGTATGCCCGCCACGGCCAACACTCACCGGGCTGTCCCTTGCTTACCTTGATCCAGAATCGTTCAGAGGGAGACATGGACAGTTCGGGGCGCAGGTTCACATAAGGCGAGCCGTGATGCAGCACGCGGGCATAGTGGGTCGTGCACCATAAGCGCCGGAATATTGGGCTGTCACAATCAGGAATAGAACAAGTACGATTGGCAGTAGCCATGTCACTTCCTTTGCAAGTGGCTTGGTTAGAGGGCCGGTCACGCACATGATCGGCTCTCGTCATTTTACTCGTTCCCTCGTATGGGACGGCCAGTATTCCAGTCGAGTTCAACGTCTTCCTCAGTGTTGGCAGAAAGTGGCCCGTGAGGCTCACCGCCCGCGCTCACCTGCGCCTCATCGAGGTCGTCGCTCACGAGCGCGGAGTACAACTTCCCCCACTCGATGGGCGTCATGTCCTGCGGGCGCAGGTCGCGGCCCAGCACGTCCTTCACGTAGGCGCGCTTGGCGACCACGTTCGTGCTGTCG
>JANLGX010000238.1 GCA_024654005.1 Gemmatimonadaceae bacterium
CTTCTGTCAGCGCACTCAGAGCAGCGGCTTGTACCTGAACGCCACTATTCCGATCGCCTTCCCGGTGACGTCGAATTCCCCGGTCCCCTTCGCTTCGACTGGACCGACCTGCGCCTGCTCGGTCGCGACGACATTGCCCGACCGGTCGAACATCTCGACGATCAGCGTGTACGTCCGCGGCGTGGTGCCGAGGTTCTCGATGGTTCCGCGGAGACGGGCCTCGCCTTCTCCCGGTGAGAACTCCGTGAACGACACGCGCACCGGCATCTGGCTCGCCATCCTGTCGTACTTGGTGGACGAGTCCGTGTAGGCGCGACGCTGCGCCGCGCTGGACGCGCGCTCCGCCATGCCGGCGTAAGCGTAGGCGTGGAATACCCAGTTCTCCGGGTTGTTCGGGTCGAGAGCCGTGAGCCGCGTGGTGATCGGCAGCAGCCCGGCGTAGTCGTTCAGCTTGATCAGCGTGAGCGAGAGATTGCGCAGCGCGTCCCGGTGATTCGGGTTCGAGGTCAGGACGGCGTTGTACAGCGCGCCCGCCTCTATCGACGTTCCGAAGCGCGTCGCGAGAATCCCGGCCGTGAGTAGCGAGCGCTCGCCGTAGCCGGCGGGATTGGACGACACTCCACCGTACACGGCGCGGATGGACGCCGTATCGTTCACGGCCTCGAACGCTTCGCTGATCTTCTGCAGCGCGTCGGCCCTCTGCAGATCCGACTCGGCGAGCGCGGCGTACTGCTTGAAATGCTCGGCCGCTTCTCGCGCGCGGACCGGGCGCTCGGCAACCGGCGCGTTGGCGATGGACACCGACGCCAGCTCGCCGAGCTCGTAATGCGAGCTGCGCACCACGTCGACGTACTGCGTGTCGTTCTGCGCTATCTCCAGCGCTCTCGCCAGGTGGCCGCGCGCCTCCGTGTACAGCCTCGCCTTGTCCGTGGCCGCGCCATCGGCGAGACGCTGTCGCGCGATTCCGCCCAGCACGACGTACGCGTACGGCGCGTTCCGGTCGAGAATCAACGCGCGGCGCGCGAGCGCTTCCGCGGTGTCCAGCCGGCCCTCGCTGAGCGCGGCCAGCGCCTTGTTCATCGTTCCGACCCAGGGCGGACCCTGGCGCCAGGCCGAAACCTGGCTGGCGCACTGCGGCGCGAGCGTCTCGACCAGCGTGAAGATCGAGTCGGCCAGCATGTACAGATCAGCCGACTGCTCGCGATCGGTGGCGAATCCGAAGTCGGCCCGCGTCCCGTTGACCGGCGCCGAGGATTCGGTGAGCAGAAGCGCCAGGGCCTGGCCAAGAGTGAAAGCCTGGCCGGCGGGATTCTTGTCGCGATCGCGCGCGGTGGGATCGGTCAGCAGCCGAACGGCGGTCCGCGCATCGGTGGCGGGATCCCCGTTGCTGTTCAGCGTCGCGATCCCCTTCTGCACGGCGAAGAAGGCACGCCCGACGAATTGCGGGGCGTTCTGGTCTATGTTGCACGCGTCGTCCTGCGCCCGCGCGGGTGTCGCGACTACGGCGGAGGCGCACGCCAGACCAGCGAGGAACTTCACACAGGGATTCATCCAGCTACTCCGAGAGGAAGACAAGAGTTACCGTCCTGACGAGCGGCGAAATGCGCTCCGCCGGACGGGGGTAATCCTCGTAATATACCATTCCCCTGTCACTGTTCCCCGCGCCAGCCCATGAACAAGCCGCGACCGTACACACCCGCCCTGCATCGGTCCGCCCTGCGACATTTGCGGCGCTCCGACCCCGTTCTGGCGCAGGTTCTCGCGCGCCACGGGCCGCACCGCTTCGAGCTGCGGACCGGCGGGTCGCACTTCGATGCGATCGCGCGGGCCATCGTGTCGCAGCAGCTCTCCGTCAAGGCGGCGTCGACCATCCATGGACGGTTCAGGGCTCTGTACGACGCCGCCGGTGGGATGCCGGAGGTCGTCGCGCGCATTCCCGAGAGCCGGCTGCGGGAAGCCGGCCTCTCGCGGCAGAAGGTCGCCTACATCACCGACCTCGCGCGGCGAGTGGCGGCCGGCGAGCTGGAGCTGGACCGGATCGACGAGATGCCGGACGAAGAGCTGGTGGCGCGGCTGACGGCCGTGAAGGGTGTGGGCACGTGGACCGCGCAGATGTTCTTGATGTTCCGCCTCGGCCGGCCGGACGTGCTGCCCGTGCTCGACCTCGGCATTCAGAAAGCGATTCAGCGGGCGTATGGGCTGCGGAAGCGGCCCAGCGTTCGACAGATGGAGAGAATCGGGAAGGCGTGGGCGCCGTACAGGACCATCGCGTGCTGGTATCTGTGGCGCAGCCTCGATCAGCCGCCGGTCGAGCCGCGCGCCGTGGGCCGAAAGTCAAAAAGCGGCCACCCACAATAGGTAGATTGAAACCATGCCCCTGGTTTCTTTCGATTCATTGGGCGACGACTCCCGCGTGTGGGTCTTCGCCGCCGATCCCGCGCTGGACGAAGATCGCTCCCGGCAGCTTCTCACACTGGTCGACGACTTTCTGCGGGAGTGGACGGCGCACGGCGAGCCATTGACCTGCGGCCGGGATTGGCGCGACGGACGGTTTCTCGTAATCGGCGTGGACCAGAACGCCACCGCATACGCATCCGGCTGTTCGATCGACGGTCTGTACCGGAAGCTGGCCGAGTTCGAGAAGCAGACCGGCGCATCGCTCCTGTCGCGGGATCGGGTGTTCTACCGTGACCCCGCCGCGCAGGTGCGGAGCGTTTCGCGCGACCAGTTCGCCGAGCTTTCGGCGAGCGGGGCGATCGGACCGGAGACCACCGTGTTCGACACCAGCATCAGCTCGCTCGGCGAGTGGCGCCAGCGGTTCGAGCTTCCCGCGTCCGCCTCCTGGCACAGAGCGCTGCTCGCGGTGTGACGCCGCGCCCGGCTAGGGCGCCTTGTTCTGGTCGAACCCCTGCTGGGCTTTTTCCGCCGCGAGAAAACCGATCTTGCTGTGCGTTCCGTCGCAGAATGGCTTGGTGGTGGATGCGCCGCAGCGACACAGCGAGATGCGCTTCCCCGGAGTGGTCGGAACGAGCTGCCCGACGTGATCCACGAGGTTGATCTCGCCCTCGATCACGTACGGACCAGTCTGCTTGATCGTGATGGTTACTTCGGGCATCTGATCCTCTGCACGGATGTCAAACTCTCAGGGTGTCGGGCCGCCAATTCTTGATGGCGCGCTTGATGTCGTCCTTTTTTTCGAGCTCTCCCGCCAGGCACCGCTGCGCAAGCTCGGGCGCTTCGGCGTCGGAAGCGAACCGCAGGGCGACGAGCTGGCCCGGTCTCAGCTCCGGGATCCGTGGGTGGAGATCTTCAGGGAGGATCCGCGCGAGCCGCAGTCTCTCTTCGAGACCGATGATGCGCGTCTGCAGGACGAGGGCCATTACGCGCGCCGACCACGCGAGACCGACCAGCGCGGCGGCCACGACGACCAGCCACGCTGAACCCCAGGAGGGGTTTCTCACCGCGGCGACGATGCCGACGACAAGATTGGCAAACAGGATCGGGAATACGAAAAGATGATAGAGCGGATACACCCGCTTGTGATTGGCGTACGTCTGCTGCTGGCCGGCCATGTGTCGCTCTCGGATGGTGGACGAAGGAATGTAGCCCTTCATTAGCTTACTGTTGTCGTAGTCAGTCAACTATCAGAACCGGAGCGGGCGATGCCGACGAGAAAAGCGAGCGCGGTGTGGGAAGGCGATCTCAAGAGCGGCAAAGGCACCTTCAGCGGCGAGGGCGGAGCGATCGGCGGCTCCTATTCGTTCTCCCGGTTCGCCGACCAGAGTGAGGGTACGAACCCGGAAGAGCTGCTGGCGGCGGCCGAGGCCGCGTGCTTCAGCATGGCGCTGAGCGGCGGGCTGGGAAAGAACGGAACGCCGCCGACGCGCGTGGAGACCGACGCGCACTGCACCGTCGAGAAAGTCGGAGACGGCTTCAAGATCACCACGATGAAGCTGACGACCCGCGCGACGGTCCCCGGGCTGGACGACGCGACGTTTCAGCGAATCGCCAGCGCGACGAAGGACGGCTGTCCGGTGTCGAGCGCGCTCAAGGGCAACGTCGACATCCGGCTCGACGCCAAGCTGACGGCCTAGCTCGCCCGGCTCGCCGCGACCTGTGAGATGAGTCGCACGCCCGCCACGGCGAAAGCCCGGCGGGTCTCGAGCAGCACCGCCTCGTGCACCTCGGCGGCCTCCGCCTGGTCGGGCGTCGTCACGAAGTAGATCGTCTCGAACTCCAGCGCGGATTCCGTCACCGCGCGCAGCCGGGTCCGGTCGAAGCGCGCGGAGGGTCGGGTGCTCACCGCCCGCCGCATCAGCTCGGGGAGCCGCGCGATGAAATCGTCTCCCGTGTCCGCGGGAACACTCGTCAGGATGATGTTCCTGCGCTCGCGCATGTTGCGGAAGTTGCGGATTCGTCCCTTGAGCAGATCGCTGTTCGCCGCGACGATCAGCTCCCCGTTCACGCTCCGGATGCGGGTGCTCTTGAGCCCGATGTGCTCCACTGTCCCGCCGAAGACGTCGAACTCGATGTGATCGCCGACAAGAAACGGCTTGTCGAGCACGATGGACAGCGCCGCGAACAGGTCCTCGAGAATGTTGCGCACCGCCAGCGCAACCGCGATTCCCGTGATGCCGAGTCCCGTCACCAGCGCGGTCACGTTGATCCCGAACGTGTCCAGCGCGACGAGCAGCAGCACGACCCAGAGCGCGAACCGCGCGGCGTAGCTGAGCGCGTTCATGGTCGTCACGCTGCCCGGATCGGCGGTAGCCCCTTTGCGCGCGGAGTAGTGCGTGAACCAGTACGCGATAGCGGCGTTCCCCCAGTTCGCGATCTGAATCAGCACGGCGACGATCGCGATCCAGCGGAGGAAGCGCCGGAGGGGGTCGGTGACGTCCAGCACCAGAAAGACGACCGCGATGCCGACCAGCACGAGGAACACGAGCCTGGTTCCGCGCAGCAGGCGCACCGCGACGTTGTCCACCGACGTCGGCGCTCGCTCGGCTAGCTCCGCCAGCCGCGCGAGCGCGAGGCTCTTGAGCGCGCCCAGCAGCAGCGCGACGACCGCTATGACCGCGAGCGCTGTCAGCCAGCTCGCTATCGAATTGCCGTAGATCAAGTCGCCGCGCTCTCGGTGGCCATGTCGGTCTCGATCTCCCAGTTGTCTATCTCGTCGCAAGCGTCGCAGTTGCCGCAGCGCCAGTCAGGCTCGACTTCCTCCCCGAAGTACTCGAGGATGAACCGTGTGCGGCACTCGGCCGTCTGACAGAACTCGATCATCGTGCGGAGCTTCTGCTGGTCGCGCTCCCGACGCTCTTCGTAGTCCAGAAGATCGGCGCTGAGGTTGACGGATGTCAAACGGTCGGCGAGGCGCTCCCACTGTCCGTCCCGGTGCTCGCGCACCACTCCGTGCCGCTTGAGCAGGGAAAACACGATCCGCATCTTCCGGAGCGGAACCCCGGTCTGCTCGGAGATGTCCGCGCCCGCGACCGGCTGGCCCTTCGGATACTGCTCGAGCGCGATCGCCACGCGCGCGGCTTCTTCTACTTCGGGATACTTCCCGCCGAGGAAGTACGACTGGATCCGCTTGTCCTCGACGCGGTAGAGGACGGTGCACACCGCGGGCTTGCCGTCGCGCCCGGCGCGGCCCGCCTCCTGGTAGTAGGCCTCGATCGATCCGGGAAAATGGTAATGCAGCACGAAGCGCAGATCGTGCTTGTCGATTCCGAGGCCGAAGGCGTTCGTGGCGATGATCGCCTTGAGCTTGTCCGCCATGAACAGCTCCTGCGCTTCCTTCCGGTCCGCCGCCGGCATTTTGCCGTGATAGATCGCGATTCGGTGCTTCTCGCGAAACTTCTCGTGCAGTCGCTCGACTTCCTTGACGGTGGCGACGTAGATGACGCCGACTTCCTCGCCTTCCGCCAGAATCCGCTCCACGACCGCGTCCTTGATCCCGTCGTTGACCGTCCGCCGGACCTCGAAGCGCAGGTTGGGCCGCGCGAAGCCGGTGATGGTCACGTGCGGGTCCTTCATGCCGAGCTGGTGAATGATGTCCTTCTGCACTTCGGCGGTGGCGGTCGCGGTCAGCGCGAGTATCGGCGGGCGGCCCAGCCGCTTGGCGATGTTGCCGAGCGCGAGATAGTCGGGGCGGAAATCGTGCCCCCACTGGCTCACGCAGTGCGCCTCGTCGACCACGAAGAGACTGATCTCGCGGCCGAGCAGATGCTCGAAGAAGTCGCGGTCCTTGAACCGCTCCGGCGTCAGGTAGAGGATGTCGCCCTCGCCTTCGCTGATCTGCCGATGCGTCTCGCGCGATTCAGAGGTGGAGAGGTGCGAGTGCATCGCCACGGAATCGACGCCCTGCGCCAGCAGCTTGTCGTGCTGGTCCTTCATCAGGGCGATGAGCGGCGTCACGATGATCGTGAGGCCGTGCAGCATGACGGCGCCGAGCTGGTAGATCAGCGACTTGCCGCTTCCGGTGGGCATGACCACGAGCACGTCGCTGCCCTCGATGAGCGCCTTTACGGGCTCCCACTGGCCGCGGCGGAAGTCCTTGTGTCCAAAACGGTCGCGGAGACACGCGACCGCCTCGGCTTTTGTAATAGTTTTGGGCATCGGGGGTATTAAGGCAGGAAGTATTCCGCGGGGATACCGCCAGCAGCTAGCTGCGTAGTTCAAATGGGAGCCAGCAATGCTCATACGACGCCGATCGGACATTCCCGCCAGCGAGATCACCGACGAGCGGCTGTATCTGAACCGCAGGTCGTTCATCGCTACGAGCGGCCTGCTCGGTGTGGCGGCCGCGACAGGCGCGCTCCCGGGTTGCCTCAAAGCATCTCCGTCCGATGAGCAGGGCGAAGACAAGCTCACGCCGTACAGGGACGTCACCACCTACAACAACTATTACGAGTTCGGTACGGGGAAAGACGATCCCGCCGAGAATGCCGGCTCGTTCCGCACGCGGCCGTGGAGCATTGCGGTCGAAGGCCTCGTGAAGAAGCCCGCGGTCTACAATCTCGAGGACATACTCCGCCCCGTGACGCAGGAGGAGCGCGTCTACCGGCTGCGCTGCGTCGAAGGGTGGTCGATGGTGATTCCGTGGCTCGGATTTCCGCTGGCCGCGCTGATCAACCGGGTCGAGCCGACCTCGCAGGCGAAGTTCGTCGAGTTCACGACGCTACACGATCCGCGGCAGATGCCGGGTCAGCGGCGGCCGGTGCTCGACTGGCCGTACACGGAAGGGCTGCGGCTCGACGAAGCGATGCATCCGCTGGCGATTCTCGCGACGGGTCTGTACGGCCGGCCGCTGCCGAACCAGAACGGCGCCCCGCTCCGGCTCGTGGTGCCGTGGAAATACGGCTTCAAGAGCATCAAGGGGATCGTGAAGCTGCGGTTCACGGACCGGCAGCCCGCGACGGCGTGGAACAAGGCCGCGCCCTCGGAATACGGCTTCTACTCGAACGTCAACCCCGAAGTCGATCACCCGCGCTGGAGCCAGGCGAAGGAGCGGCGCATCGGCGAGTTTCTCCGCCGCCGCACGCTCATGTTCAACGGCTACGGCGACCAGGTCGCGCGCATGTACGCGGGCATGGACCTGCGCAGATACTACTGAGAGGACTCCGCTCTCGCGCCGAACCCGGGTAATCAAGCCGCTGGTATTCGCCGCGGCCCTCGTTCCGCTCGCGCTGCTCCTGTGGGACGGATTCAACGACGGCCTCGGCGCGAATCCCATAGAGGAGATCCAGCTGCGGACCGGGCGCTGGGCGCTGCGCTTCATCGCGATCACGCTCGCGGTGACTCCGCTCCGCCGCATCACCGGCTGGAACGAGGCGATCAAGTACCGGCGCATGCTCGGCCTGTTCGCGTTCTTCTACGCCACTCTCCACCTCTCGGCATTCATCGGCCTCGACATGTTCTTCGACGTGAGCGACATCGTCGAGGACATCGTCAAGCATCCGTACATCACGATCGGCATGGCCACCTGGCTGCTGCTCCTTCCGCTCGCCATCACGTCGACCAAGGGTTGGATCCGCCGACTCGGCGGGAAGCGCTGGAACAGGCTGCACCAGCTCATCTATGTCGCGGCGATCACCGGCACGATTCACTATTTGTGGGCGGTGAAGAAGGACACGTTCCTTCCGCTCGTGTACTTCACGATCATCGGAGCGCTGCTCGCGTGGCGGCTCTGGGACTGGCTCGCCAAGCGCAAGGCACGCGTGTAAGCTGAGATCGTGTCCGATCCTCTCGAGCAACTCGAAGCGTTCGCGATCACCGCGCCCGGGCTCTCCCGCATCAGCGCGCGCGAGCTCGCGGGTATCGGGCTCGAGGTAGACGCGGTCGAGCCCGCCGGTGTCACGTTCAAAGGTGGACTGCGCGAGGTGTACGCGGCAAATCTGCGGCTGCGTACCGTGAGTCGGGTGATCGTGCGGTTGGCCCGCTTCCACGCGCGGACCTTCGCGGAGCTGGAGCGGCATTCCGCGAAGATCCCGTGGTCGAGGTTCATCGCGTCGGGACGGATGTTCGAGCTGCGCGTCACCTCGCGGAAGTCGCGGCTGTATCACTCCGATGCTGTCGCAGAGCGTATCGAGCGTGTCGTGCGGCAGGCAACCGGCGGCGAGCTCGCGGAGGGCGAGCCGTCGGAGGAGCACGACGGCGAACGGGCGCAGCTCGTCATCGTGCGGCTCGACCGCGACGAGTGCACGGTCAACATCGACAGCTCGGGCGCGCTGCTGCACATGCGTGGATACCGCCGGGCCACGGCCAAGGCCCCCATGCGCGAGACGATCGCGGCGGCGATGCTGCTCGCCTCGGAGTGGCGCGCGGACGAGCCGCTGTTCGATCCGTTCTGCGGCTCGGGCACCATTCCTATAGAAGGGGCCATGCTCGCCAGACGGATTCCGCCCGGCCTGGACCGGGTCTTCGCGTTTCAGCAGTGGCCCTGGGTGGAGGCGGGACTGTGGTCGCGAATGCGCCGCGACGCGGAGACCGAGATACTCGACGATCTGCCGGCGCCGATCATCGGAGCGGATCGCGACGAGGGCGCGATTCGCGCGGCGAGCGAGAACGCGGCACGCGCGCGAGTGGACGGTCAAGTCGAATTCGTGGTGAGCCCGGTGTCGGAGGCGAGCGTGGACGCCGGACCGGGATGGGTGATGACGAACCCGCCGTATGGCGTGCGCCTCGGCACGTCGCGCGAGCTGCGGAATCTGTATGCGCGGTTCGGCACCGTGCTGCGGGAGCGGTTCGAAGGGTGGCAGCTGGCGTTTCTCTCCGCGGACCACGCGCTCGAGGCGCAGCTGCGTATCGAGCTGGAAGTGCTGTTCCGGACGACGAACGGAGGTATTCCCGTGCGCTGCATGACGGCGAAGCGGATCGATCGCCGATAAACGCTACAAGCGTATCGCGCAGAAGGTAAACCACGGCTGGAGCAGGGTTTACGCCCGCGTCCCCGGAGCAGGGTCGCGTTCGCCCCCGGCGGCGAATTCGTGGCGGTATCACTCTTGAAGTAGAAGGGGTCGGAGTGTGCCGGAGAATACTTCCGGCCCGATGAGGATCGGCGCTCGACCGCGCCGCACACCAGACAATCGAGGGATTCCGTGGAAATCGGAGACGAGATCGAGATCGAGGGCGTCGCTGACGCTCCGACCGGGGCCGCGCGTACCCGCAGGCGAAGCAAGGGAAAGTCGGGCAAGCGCTCCGGCAACGGCAGGCAGACCAGCAACGGAAACGGCTCGCGCCAGCTCGATATGCGGCGGCTGCTGGCCGGCCTGAAAGACATGTGCGGCGGCGATTTCAGCGTGCGTCTGCCCGACAGCGGGGACCCGATGATGAGCGACATCATCAACGAGTTCAACGCCATCGCCGAGCGCAACCAGGCGGTCACAACCGAGCTGCGGCGCGTCGCGACCACCGTCGGCAGCGAAGGGCGCATGCACGACCGCGCGTTCGTTCCGGAAGTCGAGGGCGGCTGGCGGTCCATGATCGGCTCCGTGAACTCCCTGATCACCGATCTCGTCCAGCCCACCACGGAAGTCGCGCGAGTGCTCACGGCGGTGGCCGAGGGCGATCTCAGCCAGAAGATGGTGTTGGAGATGGAGGGGAAGGCGGTCCAGGGCGAATTCCTCCGGATCGGCACCACGGTCAACACGATGGTCGATCAGCTCAGCGCGTTCGCGTCCGAGGTCACGCGCGTCGCGCGCGAGGTCGGCACCGAGGGACAGCTCGGCGGTCAGGCGAACGTTCCGGGGGTAGCCGGCACGTGGAAGGACCTGACCGACAACGTCAACACTCTCGCGGGCAACCTGACGAGCCAGGTGCGGAACATCGCGGACGTGACGACGGCCGTCGCGAAGGGCGATCTCACCCGCAAGATCACGGTGGACGTCCAGGGTGAGGTACTCGAGCTCAAGAACACGATCAACACGATGGTCGATCAGCTCAACGGCTTCGCGTCCGAGGTGACTCGCGTCGCGAAGGAAGTCGGAACGGAGGGAATCCTCGGCGGCCAGGCGAACGTCCCCGGCGTGGCCGGAACCTGGAAGGATCTCACCGACAACGTGAACTTCATGGCCTCGAACCTCACCGGCCAGGTGAGAAACATCGCCGACGTGACGACGGCAGTCGCGCGCGGCGACCTATCGCGGAAGATCACCGCCGACGCGCGCGGCGAGATCCTCGAGCTGAAGAATACGATCAACACGATGGTGGACCAGCTCAGCGCGTTCGCGTCGGAAGTGACGCGCGTCGCGAAGGAAGTGGGCACCGACGGCAAGCTCGGCGGCCAGGCGACAAGAGTTGATTTGCCATGGTCAATGTGAGCGATAATGCTGAAATTTCTTATATTTTTAGTC
>JANLGX010000239.1 GCA_024654005.1 Gemmatimonadaceae bacterium
TCGCGAACTCGAAGTCGCGCTCATCGTGCCCGGGGACGCCCATGATCGCGCCGGTGCCATACTCCATCAGCACGTAATCGGCAATCCAGATCGGTATCCGCAGCCCGGTCGCTGGATTGATCGCGTACGAGCCGGTGAAGACGCCGGTCTTCTCGCGGCTCGTCTTGCGCGACACGAGATCCTGCTTGGCCGCGAGCCCGCGGTATTCGTGCACGGAATCGAACTCCTCGCGCGTCGTGACGACGTCCACCAGCAGGTGTTCGGGGGCCAGCACCAGATACGTCGCGCCGTAGATCGTGTCCGGGCGCGTGGTGAAGACCTTCACCGACATCGGCGCGTCCGCGTCGACGTCGATGGCGAATTCGACCTCCGCGCCGGTGGATTTCCCGATCCAGTTCCGCTGCGCGGTGCGCGTGCTGTCCGACCAGTCGAGCGTGTCGAGGTTCGACAGCAGTCGCGGCGCGTAGTCGCTGATCTTGAAGAACCACTGCTCGAGCTGCCGCTGCTCGACCATCGCCCCGCACCGCTCGCACGCGCCCGCGATCACTTGCTCGTTGGCGAGCACGGTCTTGTCGTTGGGGCACCAGTTCACCGCGGCGGACTTCTTGTAGGCGAGTCCCTGCTTGAGCAGCTGCAGGAAGACCCACTGCGTCCACTTGTAGTACTCGGGGTCGGTCGTCGAGAGCGTGTAGCGCCAGTCGACCATCAACCCCGCGCGCTCGAGCTGGCGGCGGAAGTTCCTAATGTTGTTCGGGATCAGCTCGCTGGGGTGCTCGCCGACCTTCAGCGCGTAGTTCTCGGAGTGGATGCCGAACGCGTCGTAGCCGAGCGGCTCGAACACGTCGTAGCCCTGCAGCCGCTGGAACCGCGCGAAGATGTCGTTCCCCGTGAACGCGAACAGATTCCCGACGTGCAGCCCTTCGGCCGACGGGTACGGGAACATCATGAGCGCGTAGAACGGCCTCTCGGCGCCGGCGAGGTCGGTGTGGTTGGTCCCGCTGACCAGCCACCGCTCCTGCCACTTCGATTCGACGAACGTCGGATCATAGAAATCCGACCGGTCGACCGGTTCCTGCGGGATCTTGCCCATATCGTGTCAAAGCTATCGCCCGCGGTGGCTCGGGTCAGGTGTCCTCTTCGCGCGCTACGCTCGCACACTACGCTCGCTAGCACGCGCGCTGCGAGGACACCTGCCCCGAGCCACTCATGCATCCCCCCGCTGCGCCCGTCCTAACGCACAACGCGTGAACGGGTAACGCACACCATGCTCCGCCATTCCTCCCTCCTCACTATCATTCGCACGTACCCTCAGGAGCCCACCGCCATGCGCAAAATCCCCCTTCTTCTCCTCGCGGCAATTACCGCGTGCGCGCCAGTCGCGCCGAGCAACGCCCCCGCCCCAATCGATGAGGAGCACCCGCGCCTCGAATGGGGCATGGTCCTTCACGGCGGCGCTGGCGTAACGCCGACGAGCTATACCGCCGCCGAGCTGCCGCTGATGCAGGCGACTTTTCAGTCAGCGCTGCGGGCCGGCCACGCGATCCTCGAGCGCGGCGGCTCCAGTCTCGACGCGGTCGAGGCCGCGGTGCGGATTCTGGAGGACGACTCGCTGTTCAACGCGGGCCGTGGCGCGGTGTTCACCAACGACAGCATCAACGAGCTCGACGCGGCGATCATGGAGGGACACACGTACCGGGCAGGCGCGGTCGCGGGGCTGCACCGGGTGAAGAACCCGATCACTCTCGCACGCGCCGTGATGGAGCGCTCCAAGCACGTGATGATGATCGGCGACGGCGCCGAGCGTTTCGCCGCCGAGAACGGGATCGAGCTGGTGGATCCGAGCTGGTTCCGCACCGAGCGGCGCATGCGCTCGCTGCGCAGGGCGATCGAGGACGAGCGGCGCGCCGCCAATCCCGGCGGCACCGCGGTCGTACCCGATCCGACGCTGCGCTTCGGCACGGTCGGCGCGGTCGCGCTCGACAAGCAGGGCCGTCTCGCCGCGGCCACCACCACCGGTGGGATGACGAACAAGCGCTACGGCCGCGTGGGCGACGTGCCGATCATCGGCGCGGGCACGTACGCGAGTCCCACTTGCGCCGTATCCGCAACGGGTGACGGCGAGTACTTCATCCGCTGGTCGATCGCGCACTCGATCTGCGCGCGCACCGAGCTGGCCGGCATGACGCTCGCCTCGGCCGCAGACACCGTGATCATGCACATCCTGGAAGCAACCGGCGGCGAGGGCGGCATCATCTCCCTCGACTCCCGCGGCCACGTCGCCATGCCGTTCAATGCCGAAGGCATGACGCGCGGCTACGTCGGGCCTGATGGTCGCCTTTGGATGAAGATGTTTCGATAGTTGTGCGCGGGGGATGGGTCGAGGCGTGTCCCCTTCGGCCGCTACGCGCGCAAACTACGCGCGCTAGCACGCGGCCTGTGGGGACACGCCTCGACCCATCCCGGCATCCTTCGTTTCGCGCGCACCCGCCCGCGGACCGGCGGGGAGATTTGTTCGTACTTACGGCGGCCCATGTGGCGGGCGCGCGAACGCAGCACCAGGGGTGCACTGGCAGGTGCCGTTGTTGGCCGGGCTACCCGGCCTGCGGCACGCACGCCGGCCGCGGCGTTCGCGGACGCTCGGCGCGGGGGAACAGATACGCGGACTCGACGCGGCGCGCGCCTGTCGCGTCGGCCACGGCGAAGCGCGAGCCGGAGTAGATCGAAGCGGAGCCGAAGCGACCGTCCTTGCTGACCGCGTAGAAGTCCACGTCGAACCGCGGGCGGTCGCGCTCGTCCAGCAGGCGCGTTTCCGTCATCGCGACGATTCGCTCGAGCGTCTTGAGACAGGCCTGCTCCGGCGCCATGCCCTGGCGCATGTGCTCGACCGTGAGGAACGACGCGCACGCCTTGATCACGGCCTCGCCGCGTCCCGTCGTCCCGGCGCCGCCCACGAGGTTGTCGCAGTACTGCCCCGCCCCGATGATCGGGCTGTCGCCCACGCGCCCGGGGATCTTCCACGACAGCCCGCTCGTGGTCGTGACCGTGGACACGTCGCCCGCCGCGTTCAGCGCGATCATGTTGATCGTGCCCGTGTGGAACTTGATGACCACCGGATCGGTGTGATCCAGCCAGTTGTCGCCGCTGCTGAGACACGCGCGCCAGCGGAGCCAGTCCTGCCTGCTCTCCTCGGTGAGGAGGTTCTGCTCCTGAAATCCCATCTGCAGCGCGAACTTTTTCGCGCCCGCGCCGACGAGCATGACGTGGTCCGTGTAATCCATCACCGCTTTCGCCACCAGCGACGGCGTGGCGATGTCCTCCAATGCGGCGACCGCGCCCGCCCGCTTCGTGGGCCCGTGCATGCACGACGCGTCGAGCTGCACCACGCCGTCCGCGTTCGGCAGTCCGCCGAGCCCCACCGACTGATCCTCCGGATCCAGCTCCTGGATGTTCACGCCCGCGATCGCCGCGTCGAGCGTGTCGGCGTTGTCGCGCGTGAGCATCTCGTACGCGCGCGCGACCCCCCGCAGCCCATTGCTGGACGCCACGACCACCGGCCGCGTCGCCCGCGATGCGCCCGCGGAAAGGCTTCGATCGACGACTTCGACCAAGCCAGCGGCAGCCTTGCCCGAAACAACGGCCGTGGCGGCCGCCGCCGCGCCCGCGCCGAGGAAATCACGTCTGCTGAGAGTCATGGGACGTCCCGTGAGAGAGGAAGCCGGTCTTTGCTCCAATGCGGTAAGGTGGCTCGCGGGTCCACCCACGAGCCACATACCACTATCTGGAGCAAAGTACGGGGAGTAACTACCTTCCCGCCACGTGACCACTCCTCCAGACTCAGCCACGCGGCGCGAGCACGACCTGCTCGGCGAGCGCGACGTCCCCGCGCACGCCCTGTACGGCGTCCAGACGCTGCGCGCCGTGGAGAACTTCCCGATCACCGGCGTACAGCTGTGGGAGTTCCCCACGCTCGTGGCCGCGATGGCGGCGGTGAAGGAAGCGGCCGCGCTCGCCAACCGCGACCTCGGGCTGCTCGAGCCCGGGATAGCCGGCGCGATCGTCGCCGCGGCCCGGGAGATCCGCGCCGGCTCACACCACGAGCACTTCGTGGTGGACATGTTCCAGGGCGGCGCCGGCACGTCCACCAACATGAACGCCAACGAGGTCATCGCCAACCGCGCGCTCGAGATCCTCGGCCACCGGCGCGGCGATTACCAGGCCATCCACCCCAACACCCACGTCAACCTCAGCCAGTCCACCAACGACGTCTATCCGACCGCGGTGAAGGTCGCGCTGCACGCGAGCATCACCGGCCTGCAACGCGCGATGGCCGAGCTGGCGGGCGCGTTCGGGACGAAGGGAGTGGAGTTCGCCGCCCTGCTCAAGATCGGCCGCACGCAGCTGCAGGACGCCGTGCCGATGACGCTCGGCCAGGAGTTCACCGCCTTCGCGCATACGATCCTCGAGGACGTGGACCGGCTCGGCGAGGCGCAGGCGCTGATCCGCGAGATCAACATGGGCGCCACCGCCATCGGCACCGGCATCAACGCGCCGCCGGCGTACGCCGAGAGCGTTCGCCGGCATCTCTCGGAGATCACCGGGCTCGAGCTGATCACCGCGCCCGATCTCGTGGAAGCGACCGCGGACACCGGTGCCTTCGTCCAACTGTCGGGCGTGCTCAAGCGCTGCGCCGTCAAGCTGTCGAAGATCTGCAACGATCTGCGGCTGCTCTCGTCCGGCCCGCGTGCCGGCCTCGGCGAGATCGACCTGCCCGCGATGCAGCCCGGCTCCTCCATCATGCCGGGGAAGGTGAATCCGGTGATTCCCGAAGTGATGAACCAGATCTGCTTCGACGTCATCGGCGGAGACGTGACCATCACCATGGCCGCGGAAGCCGGCCAGCTCCAGCTCAACGTGTTCGAGCCCGTGATGGCCTATCGCCTGCTGCACGGGATGAAGTCGCTCACCAACGGCTGTGTGGTTCTGCGCGAGCGCTGCGTCGAGGGCATCAAGGCCAACCCCGCACGCCTCCGGTGGTTCGTCGAGCACTCGATAGGAGTCGTCACGGCGCTCGTGCCCGTGCTCGGCTACGAGGTCGCCACGCAGATCGCCAAGGAGGCGCTCGACAGCGGGCGGGGGGTGTACGAGATCGTACAGCAGCGCGGGCTGATGACGCGCGAGGAGCTCGACCGGGTGCTGAATCCCGAGGCCATGACCGAGCCCCGCCCGCTCGAGTGACCGCTGCCCGCCCGCGAAAATGCCGAGGCGGACTGAGCCGGCGGATCGGGACGGGTGTCCTGGCAGCGCGCGTGCTAGCGAGCGCAGTTTGCGAGCGTAGCGCGCGAAGAGGACACCCGTCCCGATCCGCCGGCTCAGTCCGCCACGAAGCCCAAAACGCGCTTACTTTTGAGTGCCTGCCCGATTAGCTTCCCCGCGCTGCGCCCGACGGCCGTTCACGCTCACCTGACGGAAAATCGACTCGGAATGAAAGGTTCTTCACGCCTGCGCCGGCTGCTTCCATACCTCGCATTTACCGCGCTCGCGCTCACGCTGGTGGCTTGCACCGGCGAGACGACCCAGTACCCCAACTCCACGTTCGAGCCCAAGACCGAGCTCGGCCGCGCCATCGACGACCTGTGGGACATCCTGCTGCTCCTCGGCACGATCGTCTTCGTCCTCGTCGAGCTCGCCCTGGCCTTCGTCGTCTGGAAGTACCGCAACAACAAGGAAGCCAAGCACACCCACGGTAACACCAAGCTCGAGATCCTCTGGACGATGATCCCCGCGGTCATTCTCGTCTTCATCGCGGTGCCGACCGTCAGGACGATCTTCGAGACGCAGGCCCCCGCTCCCGGCGACGCGCTCAAGGTCGACGTCATCGGCCACCAGTGGTGGTGGGAGTTCAGGTATCCCGAGTACGGCGTGACGACCGCCAACGAGCTGTACCTCCCGGTCGGCCGCACCGTGAGCTTCTCGCTCACCACCAAGGACGTGATCCACTCGTTCTGGATCCCGCAGATGGGCGCCAAGCGCGACCTCATCGCCAACCGCACCAATTACATCTGGTTCACGCCGGACACCGCCATCGCGCCGAGCGTGTGGAACGGCTTCTGTACGGAGTACTGCGGGACGTCGCACGCGTTCATGCGCTTTCGCGTGTTCACCGTGACGCCCGAGCAGTTCGAGAGCTGGGTCGCCGGGCAGAAGGCCACCGCCGCGTTCAACGCCGGTCCGGCGGCTCCGGCCCCTTCGGCCCCGGACAGCCAGCCGCCCGCCGCGAGTCCGCTCGACACGAATCCTCCGGCCCAGCCGATCGGTCCGCCCACCGGCACCGGCACCGCGCAGCTCGCCGGCGGAGTGGCGCCCGGATATTTCTTCCCGCACGAAAGCATGCCGGAGTACGCCGTGCCGCAGCGTCCGCTGCCGGCGAACATCAGCTTCACGCGCGGCCTCACGGGCGATCCCGCGCGCGGACAGACCGCGTTCATGCTGGGCGGATGCATCGGCTGCCACACCGTGCGCGGGAACCCGATGGCCGCCGGCACGATCGGCCCCGACCTCACGCACTTCGCCACGCGCCATACGCTGGCGGGCGGCACCTACCCGAACACGACCGACTACCTGGCGCGCTGGATCAAGAACGCGCGCGTCATGAAACCCGGCAGCATCATGCCGACGCTCGGCAAGGGCGAGTACGACCCCGTCCTCAAGCGGACGGCGCCCGTGTCACTCGACGACCAGCAGATCGCCGACATCGTCGCGTACCTGCAGCAGCTGAGATAGGAATCCAGGGATGACAACAGCCGCAATCACGCCCCACGTCACCGACTACAAGACGGCCGGCGCGTACACCGGACAGAAGGGGATCTGGAGCTGGCTCACGACCGTCGATCACAAGCGGATCGGCAAGCTCTACCTGTTCACGGCACTCTTCTTCTTCATGGTGGGCGGGCTCGAGGCGGTCGTGATCCGCGCGCAGCTCGGCGGGCCGAACCGCTCGCTCGTGAGCGCGGAGTTCTACAACCAGCTTTTCACGATGCACGGCACGACCATGGTCTTCCTCGCGATCATGCCGCTGTCGGCCGCGTTCTTCAACTTCCTGATCCCGCTCCAGATCGGCGCGCGCGACGTTGCCTTCCCGCGGCTCAACGCGTTCAGCTACTGGGTGTACCTGTTCGGCGGAATCTTCATCACCGTCCCGATCTTCTTCGCGCTCGCACCCAACGGCGGCTGGTTCGGCTACACGCCGCTGACCACAAAGGCGTACTCGCCCGGGATAAACATCGACTTCTGGGTGATCGGTCTCCTGATCCTCGGCGTCTCGTCGCTCGCGGCGGCTTTCAACTTCCTCACGACGATCATCAACCTACGCGCGCCCGGCATGACGCTCATGCGCATGCCGATGTTCACCTGGATGTCGTTCGTCGTGCAGTTCCTGCTGGTGCTGGCGTTCCCGGTGATCACGATCGCGCTGGTGTTCCTCCTGTTCGACCGCTTCTTCGGGACGAACTTCTACACGGTCACCGCCGGCGGAGACCCGCTGCTCTGGCAGCACCTGTTCTGGATCTTCGGACACCCGGAGGTCTACATCCTGGTCCTGCCCGCGTTCGGCCTCGTCTCCGAGCTGCTGCCGACGTACTCGCAGAAGCCGCTGTTCGGCTACGCCGTCGTGGTGTACTCCGGAATCCTGATCGGCTTCCTCGGCTTCGGCGTGTGGGCGCACCACATGTTCGCGGTGGGCATGGGGCCGGTGGCCGACACCGTGTTCAGCCTCACGACCATGCTGATCGCGATCCCGACGGGCGTGAAGATCTTCAACTGGATCGCCACGGTCGCGCAGGGCAAGCTCAAGTTCACCACCGCGATGTTGTTCGCACTTGGCCTCATTTCGCTGTTCACGATCGGCGGAATCTCCGGCATCATGCACAGCTCGCCGCCGGCCAACCTGCAGCAGACCGACACGTACTTCATCGTCGCGCACTTCCATTACGTGCTGTTCGGCGGTTCGATCATGGGGATCTTCGGCGGCATCTACCACTACTTCCCCAAGATGTTCGGCCGGCTCATGCACGAAGGGCTCGGCAAGATCCACTTCTGGCTGACGTTCATCGCGATGAACCTGACGTTCTTCCCGATGCACTACGCCGGGTTGCTCGGCATGCCGCGCCGCATCTACACGTACGACGCGAACCAGGGCTGGGACCTGTTCAACGCGATATCGACCGGCGGAGCGTACCTGCTCGGGGTCGCGATCATCGTCTTCATCTGGAACTTCCTGTCGAGCATGAAGCGCGGCGCGATCGCGGGCCCGAACCCGTGGAACGCGCCGACGCTCGAATGGTCGATCCCGTCCCCGCCGCCCGAGTACAACTTCGCGCAGACGCCCGAGGTTCACTCGCGCTACCCGATGTGGGACCAGCGCGCGAGCGACGTCGATCACCCGAAGGTGAACCTCACCGAGGGCAAGTCGCCGGAGCAGATGGGAATCATCATGCCGTACAACACCATCAAGCCGCTGGTCGTGGCGCTGGGATTGGTGGTCATGTTCTCCGGGCTGATCGCGAGCCGCGACCCGGCGACCGGAGGGAGCAAGCCGGTGCTGTGGGTGATGTTCGCCGGGGCAGCTGTAATGATCGGCGCGTTGTACTCGTGGCTGCTTTCTCCACTGGAGCCCGAGCATCATGCGCACTGAACTACGCTGCGTGCTGCGCTTTTCCCATGCTTAACTGACCGATGCATTACACCGCCACCGGACTCGACAATCGGAAAATCGCAATCTGGGCCTTCATCGGCTCCGAGTGCATGCTGTTCATGTCGCTCATCTCCACCTACCTCATCTACAAGGGGAAGAGCGTAGTCGGACCGTTCCCGCACGAGGCGTGGACCGATCCGATGACGGGCAGGGTGTTCCACGGGATTCTCGACATCCCGGTGACGTCGGCGTCGACGTTCGTGCTGCTGATGTCGTCGCTGTTCATGGTGCTGGCGCTCGCGGCCGTGCAGAACAAGCACGTCCCCAAGCACACCACCGGCGACCGCATCCTCGGCTCGTCCCGGCTCTGGCTGTTCATGACCGCGCTCGCGGGCACGACCTTCCTCGGGTTTCAGGCGTTCGAGTTCACGTCGTTCGTGCACGAGGGGCTGACGATCCGGCGCAACCTGTTCGGCTCGACGTTCTTCACGCTGACCGGCTTCCACGGCGCGCACGTCACCGCCGGCGTGCTCTGGCTGCTCACGCTGCTGGCGATCGACTTCAAGCGCGGGCTGACCGCGGCGGACGAGATGGTCGTCGACATGTGCGCGCTGTACTGGCACTTCGTCGACGTCGTCTGGATCGCGATCTTCACACTCATCTATCTCATCAGGTAGGGAGCGACCGATGGCTGACCCACACACTCCCGCCCCGGTGATCGATCCTTCGCACGCGCTGCCTCCCGCCGGCGAGAGCACGGCGGGCCACGCGCACCACCCGGACGAGAAGCCGCACCCCACGTGGAAGCAGTACAAGTGGGTCGCGCTCATCCTGGCGGTCATCACGATCGCCGAGGTCTGGATCTATTACATCCCCGCCTTCGTCGCCTCGCGGCTGTTCGTGCCGTCGCTGCTGATCATGTCGGCGATCAAGTTCGCCATCGTGGTGATGTTCTACATGCACCTGCGGTACGATCACAAGCTGTTCCGCGTGCTCTTTACCGGGCCGCTGATCATCGCGATCACGTCGGTCATCGCGCTCATGTTTCTGTTCGGCCAGGTGGCGCTCAGACTTCAGTAGCTGCGCGCACTGGCCCCGGGTATTTGGACGGGGAAACCAAGAAATGAGACTTCAGAAGCCAGGTTGCCAGAAGCGAGATCATTTTTCTGGCAATCTCGTTTCTCGCTTCTGGCATCTCATATCTTGGATTCCCCATCCCGGTACCTGGAGCCAGTCTTAACGAAATGCCTTTCCACCGTCTCTCCCCTCTGTTTCTGTCCGTCGCTGTGGCCGCATGCGCGACCGCGACTGCCCCGACCCTCCCGGCGCGGCTGCCTCCACCCGTCGCGATTCCTAACTCCGATCCCCGCGTCCGCTCCGCCCTCGAGAAGATCCGCACCGACGACTCCTGGCTGATCGAACAGCAGACCTCTATCTGCGAGGTTGAAGCTCCTTCGTTCAAGGAGCAGCGCCGCGCCGCCGATTTCGCCGCCCGTTTTCGCGCGCTCGGCTATGCCAACGTCCGGATAGACGCCGAAGGCAACGTCATCGCCGAGCGGCCCGGCGATGCCGGTGAGCCCGTCGTGGTGCTGTCCGCTCATCTCGACACCGTCTTCCCCGAAGGCACCGACGTCAGAGTCCGCCGGAGCGGCGACACGCTGCGCGGGCCCGGCATCGGCGACAACTGCCGCGGGCTCGCCGTGCTGCTCGGCGTCGCGCGCTCTCTCGATCACGCGCAGGTCCGCACGACAGGGACCATCATCTTCGTCGCCACCGTCGGCGAGGAAGGCGCGGGGAATCTCCGCGGCGTGCGGCACCTCGTGGACGTCTCGCTGAAAGACCGGATCGACTACTCCATCTCCGTGGACGGAGCCGGGCTGTCGACGACGTCGGCCGCCGTCGGCAGTAATCGATATCGAGTGACGTACAGCGGACCGGGCGGACACAGTTATGGCGCCTTCGGCATGCCGAACCCGATGCACGCCCTCGGCCGCGCGATCGCGCTCGTCTCGGAGATTCAGGTTCCCACCGAGCCGAGAACCACGTTCTCCGTGGGAGTCCTCAGGGGCGGCACCTCGGTGAACTCCATCTCCGAGTCCGCATCCATGGACGTGGACCTGCGGTCGGAGTCTCCGGCCGCGCTCGCGGCGCTCGACAGCGCGGTCATGCGCGCTGTCGCGTCCGCCCTTGGCGCGGAGCGCGCGCGGTGGCCGCGGTCATCCGTCGCGTTGAACGTGAAGATCGACACGATCGGAATCCGCCCCGCGGCGACGCAGCCCGACACGGCGCCGATAGTTCGCGCCGCGCTCGAGGCCGCACGGACGCTCGGCTTTTCCTCGGAGACCGGGGCATCGAGCACGGATGCGAACCTCCCCATGTCGCGCGGGATTCCGGCGATCACGATCGACGGCGGCGGCATCGGTCGCGGCGCGCATTCGCTGAACGAGAGCTGGATCGCGACGCCCGACGCGTATCTCGGCCCGCAGTGGGCGCTGCTCATCACCCTGACGCTGGCGGGCGTGCGTTGATCCCGGTGCTGTTCCTCCATCCCCTGTCCGCGCTCACCTGGCAGGATTGGAGCATCCACTGGAGCACCGTAATCGGGCTCCTCGCTCTCGGCGCCCTGTACGTGTACGCGTGGCGGTACGAGCGGCCGGATCTCGCGGAGAAAACCTCGTTCTTCTCCGGGCTCGTGATCGTCTTCCTCTCGCTCAACGGCCCCATCCACGACCTGAGCGATTTCTATCTGTTCAGCGCGCACATGGTGCAGCACCTCCTGCTCACGCTCGCCGTGCCGCCGCTCTTGATCGCGGGCACGCGCGGCGCGATGCTGCGGCCGCTGCTGGCCGTGCGCGGCGTCGGCCCGGTCGCGCGCTTCCTCACGCGCCCGATCACCTGCTACGTGCTGTTCAACGTCGTGCTCGCGCTGTGGCACATGCCGGTGTTCTACAACGCCGCGATGGCGAACCACAACGTGCACATCGCGCAGCACCTGTCGATGATGCTCACCGCGACGCTCATGTGGTGGCCGCTCATGAGCCCGCTGCCCGAGCTGCCGCGGCTGTCGTACCCCGGGCAGATGCTGTACTGCTTCCTGATGGTGATTCCGATGTCGGTCGTCGCGATCTACATCGCGCTCGCGGACACCGTGCTGTATCCCGCGTACGCCGCCGCGCCGCGCATCTGGGGGATCTCGCCGATGCTCGACCAGCACATCGGCGGGCTGATCATGTGGATCCCCGGCGGGCTGTTCTTCTACGCGATCATGTCCGTGGTGTTCTTCAAGTGGGTCAGGCGTGGCGAAGACTCCACCGCCGCCGCGCAGATCGGCTGGACTCCGGTCCCGGAGAAAACCGAGTAATTCGGCGGAAGTGTCGCGTGGGGCGAGGGACGAGGTATCCTCTTCACGCGCTACGCTCGCACACTACGCTCGCTAGCACGCGCGCTTCGAGGACACCTCGCCCTTCGCCCCCTCTGGCATCGGGCGCTTTGCTCGAGCTCCCAGCACGCGCACGCAGCCGATCATGCGCGTGGCGCATTGCTCACGCGCTCGACCGCACGGTTGTTGGCATGCGCGCGGGGATTCATGGAGTTTCGCTCGGAGGGCCGATTGCTCTCGCGTGCTGCCGCTGCGCTAGCGCCTGTCAGGGTGACTCGCTGGCGGACGAGGTGTCCTCATAGCGCGCGTGGTAGCGACCGTAGTTTGGTCGCGTAGCGCGCGAAGAGGACACCTCGTCCGCCAGCGAGTCACCCTGACAGGCGCTAGCGCAGCGGCAGCACGCGAGAGCAATCGGCCCTCCGAGCGAAACTCCATG
>JANLGX010000241.1 GCA_024654005.1 Gemmatimonadaceae bacterium
AGTAGGCTACAATGGCAGCGAAGGTAGGTGGGGAAACATGAGGGTGCCTTACGGGTACACGCTTAGCGGCATCGCTGCGTCGTTTCTTATCTTCCGCGCCTTTGGCTACGTGCGTAGGAGGATGTCGTGACCGACGAGTCTCCGAAAACAGAAGATGTGGTCGATGTCGCTGCCGATGAGGCGGAGTCCGCGGATACGAAGGCCACCGACTACCCCGATGAGATTCACATTCCGGCGACCATCGATGAGTTCAGAGACGACGTCAGGGAAGGCATCGAACGCTTCAAGCAATCCGAGACGGTGGCGCAAATCAAGAGGGCTTGGCTCGATCCGGTGAGGAACTTGCGTAACGAATACGGCGGCAGGCTCGGCGCTGGTCTCAAGGGCTTAGTTCAAGGGTTTACAGGTGCCAAGCCAGAGCCTGCAGCCGAGAAGCCCAAGAAGCCTGCCCGCCGCAGAGCAGCCACGAAAAAGATGGCGAAATGAGATATTTTGGCGGCGCCTTCCTCACAGCGGTCTTCGGGGCAACGATCATCATCCGTGCGTGGGAATCCGTGCGTGGGATGGTGGGCGGCGTTTCCGATACCGTGTCTGAGGTTGTCGAAGGCGTTGTGTATGTCGGCACAAGTTCAGCCGTCATTTACCACGATGTAAATCGCCGCGTCAGCGGAGTCGGTCGACGGCTTCGGGGACTCTCCGAAGCCACGGAGAAACGTCTGGACAAGCTCACTGACGGTGAGCACAAGAAGGGTTGACACCATGGTTGCAGGATTCATTGGTGGACTCGAAGCAACTCCGATAGCAATCGGGGTAGTTGCAACGCTTGCCATTACGGGTGGCCTCGGTGCAACGTGGCGCTGGATCAGTGGCAAGAAAAACTCTGCCGCCAACGCTGTGAACAGGGTCAGGCCAAACGGCGACGGCTCGTAATCAGTGATCGCGCCCGTAGGGGCCGCTGAATACCGCGAGGGATACCGGATAGGACGCCGCATAGTCGGGCGCATACCCTGGGTTGCCATCGCGGCCGGTGCCACGTTCGGCGCGGTCTTCTGGCAACACGAGGCTCTGTTCAGGTTCCTGCTGATTCCGGGGGGTGAAAAGCTATCGCCCTTCGGCGGCAAGCCCATCGTCACCGGCGTCACCGACATGATGGGGCTGACGATTGAACTGGCCTTCAAGTGCAGCGTGATAGTGGCGGTGATCGCGCTGGAAATCGCCTTCTACACGCTGTTGCTGCCGCCGCTACCGGAGCGGGGGTTGGAACGGCCTCGGTGGCAGACTCCCTTCCTGGCCCTCGCGTACCTGCCCTTCAACATCTTTACGCAGTTGCGAGCGGCGTTTTCAACATCCCTGCGCCGGTTCGTCTTCGTCGCCCTACTGTCCATAAACCTGTGTTTCCTGGCCGGCGCCGCTTTCGCGTACTACGTAATGACGCCGGTGGGCATTCCGTTCCTGCTGCGCTTCGGCAAAGAACTTGTCGAAGTGACGATCAGCTTCACGTCCTACATGGACTTCCTTCTGTCGATGACGTTTTGGATGGGCTTCGTGTTCGAACTACCCCCGCTCATGTACCTGCTGGCGAAGTTTGGGGCCATGTCGTATCAGCGGTTTCGACGGTTCCGAAAGTTTATGCCCCTCGCATCGTTGATCTTCGGCGCTGTCATCACGGCAGATGGCGGTGGCCTGACGATGTTCATGGTGGCCGTCCCAATGTGGCTGCTCTACGAGACGGGGCTATTCTTCGCTTGGCTGGCCCACCGTGAGGAGGATGACTACGCGAAGGCTAGGGCGATTGGCCGTTCCGTTCGCAAGTGCGGCCACGGTATCAGCGCTGCGTACTGGTGGCTCTACGGCCTGCCCGCGATGGTGTTCGACTGGCTGACGTGGGGGCCGCGGAAACTGTGGAGGCGGGTGCGAAGATGACGTGGCGCAGATCCGCAGTCGACTGCGCCGCGTGCGGTTATCGCTGGGAGGCGGTGACTGAGGGCGAGGGCGTGCCAGTCGCGCTGGAATGCCCCACGTGCCGGCAGATGGCGGGCGAGGTTCCCGCCCAAGAGGACCGCGACCAGTGGGCGGGCTACAGGTTCAGCGGGAACCAGCGGTAGGGGCTAGTCGTCCTGTAGCCACGGCGCGATCTTCAGGGCCAGCCATTCTCGTGCG
>JANLGX010000243.1 GCA_024654005.1 Gemmatimonadaceae bacterium
CGTAGGAACCGTCCTGTCACACCCCGCCTCCACACTGCGCCCATGAAACGGCCCGAATAGTCCGAATCCGTCGGACTGGACCCGTTAGAATTCCGCAGCGCCCAATGAAGCTTGAGTCCCTCCAGCCCAACGTCGCCGTCAGAGGCATTCTGCCCGAGGCCCTGGTGACGGTCGTCAGCGTCCAGTGGTACGGCGACAACGCGCTGGAGCTGACCTACAAGGACCCCGGCGGCCGGGTGGCGAATGAAGTCCTGTACCGCGCCGACGAAGCCCGGTTGGACGTGGCCGCGGCCGGCAAGCCGTGGAGCTTCGATGGCGACGGCAAGCTGTTCCGCCTCGTCGCCGAGGCCCACCGCATTCGGCTGGCCCACCTGTTCGACCCGGTCCTGGCCGTTCACACCTCGCTCGTCGAGCCCCTGCCGCACCAGATCACGGCGGTCTACGAGGAGATGCTGCCACGCCAGCCGCTGCGCTTCCTGCTCGCCGATGATCCAGGCGCCGGCAAGACGATCATGGCCGGCCTGCTGATGAAGGAGATGATCGCCCGCGGCGATCTGCAGCGGTGCCTCGTGGTCTGTCCAGGCAGTTTGGCAGAGCAGTGGCAGGACGAGCTGTACCGCCGCTTTCACCTGAAGTTCGACATCCTCACGAACGACAAGCTTGAAGCCTCGGCGACCGGGAACTGGTTCCGCGACACGAACCTCGCCATTGCGCGGCTCGACAAACTCTCTCGCAACGAAGACGTACAGGCGAAGCTCCTGGCGCCGGACTGCCAGTGGGACCTGGTGGTCTGCGACGAAGCCCACAAACTCTCGGCGACGTTCTTCGGCGGGGAAGTGAAGTACACGAAGCGATACAAGCTGGGTCAGCTGCTGTCCGGCATCACGCGGCACTTCCTGTTGATGACGGCCACGCCCCACAACGGCAAGGAAGAAGACTTCCAGCTGTTCATGGCGCTCCTTGACGGCGACCGCTTCGAGGGCAAGTTCCGCGATGGCGTCCACGTCGATGACGTGAGCGACCTCATGCGGAGGATGGTGAAGGAGAAGCTCCTCCGCTTCGACGGCACGCCTCTCTTCCCGGCACGCATCGCCACGACGGTGCCGTACAAGTTATCCAACGCCGAAGCGCAGCTGTATAAGGCCGTGACCGACTACGTGCGGCAGGAGTGGAAGAAGGCCGACGATCTGAACGCGAGGCGCACCAACACGATCGGGTTCGCGTTGACGATGCTCCAGAGGCGCCTCGCCTCGTCGCCGGAAGCCATTTACCAGTCCCTCCGTCGTCGGCGCGAACGCCTGGAAAAGAAGCTCCGCGAGGTGGAACTGATGCACCGTGCGGCTATTCTCGCCGGGCCGACACCCGACGTGCCCGAACTGGACGCGGATGACATCGAGGATCTGGAGGACGCGGCCGACGATGAGATGCAGGAGCTGGAGGCTGAGGTCCTTGACCAAGCGACCGCCGCCCGCACGGCCGAGGAGCTGCGCGCGGAAATCGCGCAACTGGTGGTCCTTGAGGCCACGGCGAATGACGTGCGGCGGAGCGGCGAGGATCGGAAGTGGGTGGAGCTTTCCGGGTTGTTGCAGGAAATCTTCGAGCGGGGCGCCTCGAACGAGAAGCTCGTCATCTTCACGGAACACCGTGACACGCTGAGTTACCTCCAGGACCGCATCTCGCGGGTGCTGGGCAGTCCCGAGGCCGTGCACGTCATCCACGGGAGCATGGGCCGCGAGGACCGCATGAAGGCCCAGGAGGCGTTTAAGCACGACCCCTCAGTTCGCGTCCTCATCGCCACCGACGCCGCGGGCGAGGGCATCAACCTCCAGCGCGCCCACTTGATGGTCAACTACGACCTGCCGTGGAATCCGAACCGGATCGAGCAGCGGTTCGGGCGCATCCACCGCATCGGCCAGACCGAGCCGTGCCACCTCTGGAACCTTGTTGCCGACGAGACGCGGGAGGGCGATGTCTATCGCAAGCTCCTGGAAAAGCTGGCCGAAGCTCGGAGCGCACTCGGCGGGCAGGTGTACGACGTGCTGGGTCGTGTGCAGTTCGACGGCCTTCCCCTGCGCGACTTGTTGATCCAGGCCATTCGGTACGGCGAGCAACCTGAGGTCCGTGCGTACCTCACCACCGTCGTCGATCAGGCGATGGACCGCGCCCACTTGCAGAGTCTGATTGAAGACCGCGTCCTTGACCCGACCGTCATGGACGCGAGCAAGGTGCAGCGCGTGCGGGAGGACATGGAGCGTGCGAACGCGCGCCGGCTGCAGCCTCACTACATCGAGTCGTTCTTCCTGGAAGCGTTTGCGCTGCTTGGGGGCCGTGCGAGCCAGAGGGAAAGTCACCGCTTCGAGGTGTCCCATGTGCCGCCCTCCGTGCGGAGTCGTGATCGCCAGATTGGGATCGGCGAACCCGTGCTGCAGCGGTACGAACGTATCGTGTTCGAGAAGGCACTCATCAATCCCCAGGGGCAGCCCCTGGCCGCGTTTGTGTGTCCGGGACATCCGCTGCTGGACGCCACGCTGGACCTGACCCTCGAAGTGAACCGTGACCTGCTCAAGCGTGGCTCCGTTCTGGTGGACGACAAGGACTACGGCCTGACGCCGCGTGTGTTGTGCATCCTCGAACACGGAGTGCAGGACGCGAGCCTGCTGCCCACGGGCGAACGCCGCACGGTGTCGCGCCGGATGCTGTACGTCGAGATTGATGCCGAGGGAAACACGCGGCAGCTGCAGTACGCGCCGTACCTCGACTACCGTCCGCTGAAGAGCGATGAGCCGTCTGGCGCTGACTTGCTCAACAGGCCCGACGCCGCGTGGATAGCCGCCGGCATCGAGCAGAAGGCACAGGCGCACGCTATCGCAGAGGTGGTCCCCGGTCACATCGAGGAGATTCGGACACGCCGTGTGGCCTGGGTGGAGAAGACGCGGGCGGCCGTGAAGGATCGTCTGACCAAAGAGATCGCGCACTGGGACCATCGGGCGGCGCAGCTGAGGCTGCAGGAGGAAGCCGGCAAGCCCGGTGCCCGCTTGAACTCGCAGGAGGCCCGGCGCCGCGCGGAGGATCTACACGCGCGTCTGAAGCGGCGCCTCGACGAACTCAGCCGCGAAGCACAGGTTTCGGCGCAGCCACCCGTGGTGATTGGTGGCTTGGTCGTGGTGCCCATTGGTCTCATTCGTG
>JANLGX010000246.1 GCA_024654005.1 Gemmatimonadaceae bacterium
CGTAGCTGAGCAGAAGATCGCCCTGCGTCAGCTCGCGGTTCAGGTAGGTGTCGAGGTTGTCGGTCAGGTCGAACACGATCAGCAGCAGCGGAAAGCCGAGGGCCGTGGTCACGAAGATCTTCCAGAATTCGCCGAAGACGTATCTGTCCAGCGGGCGCACGCGCAATCTCATGGCGTCTGCCTGCGGCGCTCGAGCCGGATGCCCACGCGCGCGACGTGACGCGCCAGCCAGGCGCGGAACGCGTCGACCATCTCCCGCGCGTCACCGCCGCGCGACGTCGCCGATTCCGTCCCCAGCTTCGCCAGCAGCACCAGTCCGGCGGCGCCGAACAGAATGTTGGCGCCCCACATCGCGAGCGCCGGCGGAACCATGCCGCGGTTGCCGAGCGACTGGCCGCCGATGAGCGCCACGTAGTAGAGCCCGAACACCCCGATGCTCACGCCGATCGTCAGCCCGACTCCGCCGCGGGGGAAACGCAGCGCGATCGGCGCGCCCAGCAGCACGAACACGATGCACGCGACGGCGAGCGCGAACTTCTTGTGGATCTCCACCGAATAGAGATTCATGACCCGGGCCGCCTCGGTCATCCTGATGCGAGACGCGTCGAGCACCGCCGGCAGCATCGCCTGCGCCTCGACTGGAACCGGGGACATGCGGGTGCCGGCGCCGAGCGGCGCCTGCTTCGGCACCGCCCGCACGGCCTTCGTCGGCCCCTGGCTGTCGGGCGTGACGTCGAGCCCCCGCGAAGAAAGCCCGAGCGATGGCGCGACGCCCGGGCCGGTGGCGGCGCCGGTGACGGGCCGATCGCTACCGATGGAGCCGAGCGCGCCGAGCAGAGCGCAGTACGCGCCGCCGAACGACTGCTCTCCGGGGGGATCCCGGTCCAGCTCGCGCACCTCCCGGCTCAGCTGGACATTCGCGGCTCTCGCTTGCTGCAGCCGCTCGGAGAACTCCGCCTGCGCGTCGGTGTAAGTCTTCTGGGCATCACGTCTCGTGCGCTCCATCTCGCAAACGGTCATCTCGCGCTCGCCCTTGTAGGCTCCCGTCTGGCTCTCCTTGAATTGATTTCCAACGCTGCGTACGCGCACCCAGTCCACCTTGAAGAAGAGCCGCTGCAGCTGCGTCGGGTTGGCGACGGGCACGTCCTGGAGCGTGCCGTCGTATAGCGTCATGAGGAGATCGGACTGATCGCTGGACATCGCCATGTTGCCGCTGTCCGCGTGGATCGTGCGGCGCCGTCCGACGTCGCCGAAGTCGTAGATCGTGATCTCGCGCATCCGGTTCGAGTTCTTGTCGATGTGGCCGGTGCGCAGGTAGAACTTTCCGGGGCTGAGCTCGTTGATCACCTGCTCCCTGAGCGCGAACGTGGGCTTCTTCTGCGCGATGTCGCGGTGGAGCACCGCCAGCCGGTGGTTCGCGCGCGGCATCACCTGGTCGTTGAACAGGATCATGCCGAGCGTGATCACCGCGGCGGCGATGATCACGGGCGCCATCACGCGGCGCAGTCCCACGCCGCTCGACTTCAGCGCGGTGATCTCGTTGTCCGCCGCTAGGCGGCTGAACGCGTACAGCGTCGAGATGAGCACGGCCATCGGCAACGTCATCGCGAAGATGAACGGGATGGTGAGCCCCACGAATTCGCCGATGACGGACCAGGGCAGCCCCTTGCCGGCCAGCTCGCCGAAGCGCTTGGCGACGTAGTTGAGGAGCAGCATGGACGTCAACGCCGAGATGGCGAAGGTGAGCGGGCCGACGTGCTCCTTGAGAACGTACCTGTGAAGTATCTTCACGGCGTGAAATATACGGGTGGGCTGTTCGCGCTCATCGCGGCGGTCTCGCTCGCCGCCGCGGGCGATATCACCGTGTCATCCGACACATCGGGCCGGCGGCTTGTTCCCGACACGATTCCGCCCGTTCCGCGGGATACGATTCCGCCCGTTCCACGGGACACGACTCCGCCCGTCCCCCGAGACACGATTCCGCCCGCGCCGCGGGACACCATTCCGCCCGCGCCGCGGGATACGGCCCGCCGGGATACGGTCCGCGCCCCGCGCCCCAGCGTCCCTCCCGTGGGCGTGCGCCTGAGGATCGGTCCGGATTCGCTGCCCTTCAGGCTGCCCACCGTGCGCGCCCTGAGCGAGCGCGAGTCCTTCCGCCTCGCGCAGGAGCAGATCGCGGCCGCGCGCGCGACCGCCTTCCAGCAGAACGTGCGCAGCATCATGGAGTCCACCTGGGGCCAGGTGCAGGCGCGCACGTTCGCGACGCAGGCACGTTCCGCGACGTTTCCCGAAGAGCTTCCGCCGAAGCCGCCGTCGGGTGTCGCGGAGCGGGCCGCGACGCTGCTCGGCGATTACACCGACCTCTCCGTGCACCTGGACGGACGCGTGGAATTCCGCGCCGAGCGCGCCGTGAACGAGCGGTGCTCGGCCGTGGGAGGCTTCGATCCCGTCATCGGCTGCCGCACCGGGTTCGAGCCGCTGTTCGATTTCCAGGCGTCGCTCCGCTCCGGCGGCGTGGTCGCGAACCGGATCCACGTGAACGTCGATTACGACTCGCAGCGCGAGTTCGACGCTTCCAACAACATCTCCATCTACTACCAGGGCAGGGAGAAGGACCTGCTCGAGCGGTTCGAGATCGGGAACGTGACGTTCCAGCCGCCCAGGTCGCGCTTCATCACCGCGGGGATTCCGAGCAACAACACCGGGCTGCAGGCGATCACAAGGCTCGGACCCATGCGGCTCAAGACGATCATGGCGCAGCAGAAGGGGAACATCGTTGCCGACCGGGTTTTCACGGTCGGCGACCGCACGCTGCAGGCGGTCGACAGGAGCATCGAGGATTACCAGTTCGAGCCGCGCCGCTTCTTCTTCACCGTGGACCCGCGGCTCCTGGGCCGGTATCCCAACATCGACATCCTCGATTCGCGCGCGCTCGAGACGGCCGCCGCGACGCTGCCGGACACGCTCCGCCCCACGCGGCTGTTCGTGTACCGGCTGCTCATAGGCGCGCAGCCAGCGACCCCCAGCGGTCCGCAGTTCCGACTGCTCGGCGATCCCCGCTCGCGCCGCGGACAGGTGTACGAGTATCTCCGCGAGGGGATCGACTACTACGCGGATCCATCACTGCTGTGGATCGCGCTCGTGCGCCCGCTGTCGATCGACAGGGAGCGGCTCGTCGTCGCGTACCGCGTGCGCGTCGACGGCCGCGATACCACGCACGTCACGACCGGCGGCACCCCCGACTTCGAGTTCGTCCCCGACCGGGAGCAGTTCGCCAACCTGCTCTGGGATCCGCAAGTCGCGCCCGGAGATCCGGCGTTCAACCGCGAGATCCGGAGCGTGTATCGCGTGGGCGGCGCGGGAATCGTGCGGCCGTCCGTGAGCGTGAAAATCGTGACCGCTGCGGGCACCGATCACGAGAAGCCGTTCAGCGGCGCCGCGCAGACGTATCTCGAGGCGTTCGGGCTGGCGCAGGAGAC
>JANLGX010000258.1 GCA_024654005.1 Gemmatimonadaceae bacterium
GTTCTCCGGTGACTACGGCAAGTTCTTCGGTGAGGTGTACAAGCATCCGCTCGGGCCGATCCTTGACCTCGCCACCGTCATCACGTTGGGCGGCGGCGCGGCAGGCCGGGCGGGTGGCACGCTCGGGAAGGCGGGAACCCTATCGTTGGAGTCCCCGGCCGCGAAAGCCGGGATCGAGGGCGCGCTGACGATCACCCGTTCGACCGCCCGTAACCCGGTCATCCGTGGCCGTCAGGTCGCGCTCGACCGTTTCATGAAGATGTTCCCCGCTGAGACTCCGATCGTCGGTGAGTTCCAGCGGCTCGCACGTGAGCTAGAGCGGATCCCCCGGAGGGAGGCGATGCGGCTGCGGAGCGCCGCCCGTCCGTACCAGAAGGCGTACACGAAGCTGGACGAGGCAGAGCAGATCGCGCTCGGGCTGATCGGCCGTGGGCTGACAGCGGAGGAGTACAAGGCTTTGCTCGTCAGGGAGGCGTCGGCGGGGGCGACGGTTGAGCAGGCCACGCTGGCGCTGCTTGACCGTACGGATGTGCGTTCTGCTGCCGCGAACCCGTCCCCAAGGTTGGTGGACGCGGCGGAGAAGGCGCGGACGGCCGGGCAGGCAGCCGCTGACATTCTTGTGTCCCGGAAGCTGTTGCAGCAGGAGACGGTGACGGAACGCCCGTACCTGGCCGCGAGGGTCGCACGCGCAGAGGATGTGCGCGGAGCACCCGCCCAGCCGACTCTGTTCCCGTTGGACGACTTGGAGATCCAGGCAGGCCTCGCACCGATCGAGGATGTTCTCCGCACCTCCCCCTCAACGGATGCGATAAGGCAGGCGTTCGACGCGGAGGGACGTATCCAGCCGTTCTTCCTCCCTGACCGGATGACCGTTGACCGATCGTTCCTCGGACGCAGCGGCGGCGGTGCCGGAGTACCAACACGCCCCGTGGGCGTTCACCGGAACGAGGCTTTGCTGTTGCGTACCGGACGGATCGCGTTGCAACCAGACGTGCTCTCCGGTGCCTATATGGGCGCTGTCAAGTACGCGCTCTACGAGGACATCCACAACCTGCTGTTGCAGTCCGGTGTGCGTGTCGCCCCCGGTGAGCCGCTCCAGAAGAACCATGTGTATCTGCGCCGCCCTGTCGGCCGCACAAAGCGCGCGGAGAAGATCCCGTACACGCAGCAGACGCTCCGGGACTTCCGGGAAGCAACCGAGGAGCTGCTCGACGACAAGGGAGCGCAGGAGATTTTCGCTGCTACCGCCGAAGCTGACCGGGTGACCGTCAACGGCTTCTACATCGCTGTCCCGAAGAACATGATCGCCCGCGCCGCAGGCGAGTTCCTCCGCTCAAGCCAGGCTGTCCGCTGGTTCCTCGCGAAGCCGACCGCTGTGTGGCGCGCACTCGTCCTCAACCTCCGGCCCGCATGGCTTGTCAACAACATCGTCGGCAACCATCTCCTGTACGCCGTCAAGTACGCCGGGCCGGACGGGCTGCGCGCCTACGCGCGCGCGGTGAAGGACATGGGCAAGGAAACCTCCGCGTTCAAGAAGCTCGTGGAGGACCATTTCCCTGAGCAGTTCTCCGGCACGTTCATCGACACACAGCGGCCGGGCCGTGGCACCCGCTTGCAGAACGTCATCTCCGGTGGGCTCGCCCCCGCTGATAGGGCTGTTGAGCGTGGCCTGCGCCGGGCAGCGGTAGAAACCGAGCTGCGCCGCTCACCCGCGGTGCGTGCTGAGATGCGCCGAGGTGGGTCCGAGCCGGAGTACCGCGATGTCACCGAAGTTGTGCCCGAGGAAGGCGCGGTATTTCATGGTGCAACGCAGGACTTCCGCACCTTCAACACCCCCGCGTTCTTCTCCTCAGACGCGGCCGTTGCCAAGAAGTTCGCAGAGTCGCGCGCCGCACACGCTGGCGAAGACAACCCTCGTCCAAGGGTGATGACGGCCAAGGTCACGTTCAAGAAGCCTTTCGTGATCGACGCGGAAGGTGACTTCGCGGGAAACCTTCAGTTCGGTCCAAAAGGGGAGGCGTACCACGCTGCACTCAAGGATCCGAACTACGACGGAATCATCATCCGGAACACCAAGGATGAAGGCGATCTCTACGTCGCAAAACACCCCGACCAGATCATCTCTCCGGCGACGAAGGCTGTTGTTCGGAAGCAACTCGTAACGATCCGCAAGGAGACACGCACGTTCGAGCAGGCCGCCCGGAAGGCGCTCGACAAGAACCCGGATCTTGCCCGTGAAGTCAGTCAGCATGTGAACGACGCGCTCGGCGACTTCCTCAGCCTCGCCCCGTTCGAGCAGAATGTCCTCCGCAGCCTCGCACCGTTCTACGCG